>JANXVK010000595.1 GCA_025351675.1 Rhizobacter sp. | reverse complement strand
GTGCTGAAGGAAGTGGCGGCCGATGAAGGCCAGACCATCGTCTTCATCGACGAGATCCACACGATGGTCGGCGCCGGCAAGGCCGAAGGCGCGATCGACGCCGGCAACATGCTCAAGCCGGCGCTGGCGCGTGGCGAGCTGCACTGCATCGGCGCGACCACGCTGGCGGAGTACCGCAAGTACGTCGAGAAAGACGCGGCGCTCGAACGGCGCTTCCAGAAGGTGCTGGTCGGCGAGCCCACCGTCGAGGCGACCATCGCGATCCTGCGCGGCCTGAAAGAGAAGTACGCCGTGCACCATGGCGTCGAAATCACCGACCCGGCGATCGTCGCCGCGGCCGAACTGAGCCAGCGCTACATCACCGACCGCTTCCTGCCCGACAAGGCGATCGACCTGATCGACGAGGCCGCCTCGCGCGTCCGCATCGAGATCGACTCGAAGCCCGAGGCGATGGACAAGCTCGATCGCCGGCTGATCCAGCTGCAAATCGAGCGCGCGGCGGTCACGCGCGAGAAGGACGAAGCCTCGCAGCGCCGGCTCGGCTTGCTCGAAGAAGAGATCGGCCGCGTGCAGCGCGAAGCCGCCGACCTTGAGGAGATCTGGAAAGCCGAGAAGGCCGCCGCGCAAGGCTCGGCGCACCTGATGGAAGAGATCGATCGGGTCCGCTTCCAGATCGAGGACTGGAAGCGCAAGGGCGACTTTAACAAGGTCGCCGAGCTGCAATACGGCAAGCTGCCCGATCTGGAGAAGAAGCTCCACGACGCGCAAGCGAAAGAGGCGAAGAAAGGCGCGACCAAGGGTGCCAAGCCGCAGTTGCTGCGCACCAGTGTTGGTGCCGAAGAGATCGCCGAAGTGGTGGCGCGCGCGACGGGCATCCCGGTCAGCAAGTTGATGCAGGGCGACCGCGAGAAGCTGTTGCAGATGGAAGGCAAGCTGCACGAACGCGTGATCGGCCAGGACGAAGCGATCACAGCCGTCGCGAACGCGATCCGCCGTTCGCGTTCGGGCCTGAGCGACCCGAATCGCCCGACCGGCTCGTTCCTGTTCCTCGGGCCGACCGGCGTCGGCAAGACCGAGCTGTGCAAGGCACTTGCCGGCTTCCTGTTTGACAGTGAAGACCATCTGATCCGCCTCGACATGAGCGAGTACATGGAGAAGCATTCGGTCAGCCGCCTGATCGGCGCGCCGCCGGGCTATGTGGGCTACGACGAGGGCGGCTACCTGACCGAAGCCGTGCGCCGCAAGCCTTACAGCGTGCTGCTGCTCGATGAGGTCGAGAAGGCGCACCCGGACGTGTTCAACGTGCTTCTTCAGGTGCTCGACGACGGCCGCCTGACCGATGGCCAGGGCCGCACCGTCGACTTCAAGAACACCGTGATCGTGATGACCAGCAACCTCGGTTCGCACCAGATCATGGCGTTGGCCGGCAAGCCGAGCGAAGAAATTCGCGACGCGGTCTGGGTCGAGGTGAAGCAGCACTTCCGCCCGGAGTTCCTGAACCGCATCGACGAAACCGTCGTATTCCACGCGCTCGACGCGAAGAACATCGAAGCGATCGCGAAGATTCAGCTCAAGGTGCTCGAAGCGCGGCTCGAGAAAATGGAGATGAAGCTCGACCTGTCGGCGCGTGCGCTGGCCGAGCTGGCGAAGGCCGGCTTCGACCCGGTGTTCGGCGCGCGGCCGCTGAAGCGCGAAATCCAGCGCCGGATCGAGAACCCGGTCGCGAAGCTGATCCTCGAAGGGCGCTTCGGGCCAAAGGACGTGATCCCGGTCGACTTCGAGGGCGGCGAGTTCGGCTTCGAGCGGGTCGTGCACTGAAGGCGGGCCGCGGCTGCACTTTCCCGGCGCCCTCGAGCCGCGCATCGCTGCGCTGAGTCAGCAACCGCGCGAGCGGCTGCAGATTGCACAATACGGCATGCTGCAGCGCGCTTCATCGACACATTGGCCAGATGCCGGCGCGCGCTCGATGGCCTCGTTCCGGCATGACCGGGCCTGAGGTCGCGCACCAGCGCTGGCGCGGCAGCCAGCGGATCACCGCCGCGCTGCTCGTGGTCTGGTTCGCGGTGACCTTCGGCGTCGCGTACTTTGCGCGCGAGCTGAGCGCCACGGTGCTCGGTTGGCCGTTCAGCTTCTGGGTCGCTGCGCAGGGCGCGCTGTTCGTCTACCTGCTGCTCGTCTGCCTCTATGCGCGCTGGATGGCCCGGCTCGACGCCGAGCACGGCTTGGCCGAGGAGGACTGACGTGGCGAGCCCGGAAGCACGCGCGTTCAAGCAGCGGCTCGATCGCATCTACCTGCGTTACACGATCGGCTTCATCGCCTTCGTCGCGCTGCTGGCCGTGCTCGAACAAACGGGGATGCCGCGCCGCTGGATCGGCGTGACTTTTCTGCTCGCGACTGTCGGCCTGTATGCCGCGATCGGCATCATCAGCCGCACGACGGATGCGGCCGAGTATTACGTGGCCGGCCGGCGCGTGCCGGCGATGTACAACGGCATGGCGACAGCGGCCGACTGGATGTCGGCCGCCTCGTTCATCGGCCTGGCCGGCACGCTCTACCTGCAAGGCTACGGCGGCCTCGCGTACCTGATGGGCTGGACCGGCGGCTTCGTGCTGGTCGCGCTGCTGCTCGCACCGTACCTGCGCAAGTTCGGCCAGTACACGATCCCCGATTTTCTCGCCGCGCGCTACGGCGGCCGCCTGCCGCGCCTGATCGGGTTGATGGCCGCGATCCTGTGCTCGTTCGTCTATCTGGTCGCGCAGATCTACGGCGTCGGGCTGATCACGACGCAGCTGACAGGCGTCGATTTCGTGCTCGGCATCTTTCTCGGCCTGGGCGGCGTGCTGGTGTGCTCGTTCCTTGGCGGCATGCGCGCGGTCACGTGGACCCAGGTGGCGCAGTACATCATCCTGGTGATCGCCTACCTGATCCCGGTGGTGTGGCTGTCGATGAAGCAAACCGGCGTGCCGGTGCCGCAACTGGTCGTTGGCCAGCAGCTCGCCAAGGTCAGCGAGCGTGAGCAACAGTTGCTGCGCGATCCGAAAGAGCTCGAGGTGCGCGCGCTCTTCAAGGCCCGCGCCGACGAGTACGCGGCCAAGCTGAAAGACGTGCCGGCCGCGCTCGCCATCGACCGCACCGAGGCGCAGACGCGTGCCCGCGAGCTGAAGGCGGCGAATGCGCCGCTGCGCGAGATCCAACTGGCCGACAAGGCGCTCGCGACCCAGCCGAAGAGCGAACAGGCGGCGCGTGAGCGCTGGACCCGCGCCCAGACCGTCAACGAGGCCCGCTCGCAGCCGCTCGCCGGCATGCCGTTGCACGCGCAGCAGTTCGCCGGCGATCCGGACGGCGACGCGACGCAGCGCAAGACCTTCGTCGAGGCGCGCCGCAACTTCCTCGCGCTGGTGTTCTGCCTGATGGTCGGTACCGCCGCGTTGCCGCACATCCTGATGCGCAGCTACACCACGCCCTCGGTGAAGGCGGCACGCGAGTCGGTGGCGTGGTCGCTGTTCTTCATCCTGCTCCTGTACCTGACCGCGCCGGCGCTGGC
>JANXVK010000583.1 GCA_025351675.1 Rhizobacter sp. | reverse complement strand
CGATCAGCAGGCCCGAGAGAGCGCCCATGAACGCTGCCAGGCCGAAGCTCAGGCGGCCCGCACCCGAGGGGGAGATGCCCATCAGGCGCGCGCCGAGCCGGTTCACGGCGGTGGCGCGCAAAGCCTTGCCGCGCAGCGTGCGCTCGAAGAACAGGTACAGCCCGAGCATCAGCGCGACCGAGACCATGAAGATGATCACCGCCTGCCCCGACAACATCAGTGCACCGGCCGAGAAGCGCGCGTCCCAGAAGCTCGGGTTGCGAAAGCCCTCGGCGCCGAAGAACACCAGGCCGAGGCCGGTCAGCGCGAAGTGCGTGCCGACCGAGACGATCAGCAGCACCAGCACGGTTGCGTCGGCGAGCTTCTCGTACGCGAGGCGATAGACCAGCGGGCCGAGCGGCGTGACGATCGCCAAGGTCAGCAGGCTCTGGAACAGCAGCGGCAGTTTCAGCGGCGCAGCCCACCAAGTGATCGCCGCGACGACCACCGGCACCACCAGCCAGCGCGCCGCCTTGACCAGCGCCGCGCCGGCCGGCACGCCGCGCTTGATGGCGGCGAACAAGTCGAGCACGGTCGCGATGATCGCCATCACGACCAGCAGCCACACGGTGCCGGGCACCTTGCCCATCTGCAGCAGCGCCAAGGTCAGCGCGCCATAGGCCACGAACTCGCCCTGCGGGATGAAGATCACGCGCGTGATCGCGAACACCAGCACCGTCGCCAGCCCGAGCAGCGCGTAGATGGCGCCGTTGGTCGCGCCGTCGAGCATCAGGATGCTGGCAATCGAGAAGTCCATGGGCGGCGCGCGAAACGATGAGGGCGAAGATTGAAACTTGTTCGACCGACCGGTCGGTCAAATGAGCACGGAATGATATAGGCCGGAGCGCGCTTCGCGGGGCACCGCGCGCCCGGGGAAACCCTGAACGATCACTTGGTCGGCACGAGCTTCCAGTCGCCCTTGTCGATCGCCAGCAGCACGCCGGTCTCCGGCGTGTAGCCGAAGTGATCGGTCGCGGTGTAGTTCAAGACGCCTTGCGAAACCGGCGTCCGGCCCATCGTCTCGAGCGCGTCTTTCAGCGCCGCGCGAAAGGCCGGCGTGCCCGGCTGCGCCTTTTTCAACGCCATCGGGATCGCCTTTTCGAGCACGATGACCACGTCGAACGCGTGCGCGGCGAACTGATTCGCGCTGCCCTTGCCGTAGACCTTCTCGTACTCGCTGATGTAGCGCATGCCGAGCGCCTTGCTGGCGTTGCTGTCGGGCAGCTTGTCGGCGACGACGGCCGGGCCCGACGAGACGTACGAGCCTTCGACATCGGCGCCGCCGACGCGGATCAGGTCCATCGTCGCCGCGCCGTGCGTCTGGTACAGCTTGGTCTTGGCGTAGCCGCGCTCCACCAAGCCTTTGTGCGGCATGGCCGCGCCGCTGCCCGACGCGGCGATCAGGATCGCATCGGGGTTCGCCGACACCAGCTTCAGCGCCTGGCCGGTCACGCTGGTGTCGATGCGCGCAAAGCGCTCGGTCGCGACCAACTTGATGCCGGCCTTGTCGGCCGCGACCGACATGTCTTTCAGCCAGGCCTCTCCGTACGCATCGGCGTAGCCGAGAAAGCCGTAGGTCTTGACGCCCATCTTCTTCCAGTGCTCGACGATCGGAATCGCCATCACCGCGGTCGACTGCGGCATCCGGAACGACCACGCGCCCTTGCCTTCGGGCAGATTCACCGGTGAGAGCATCAGCTGGACGGTCTGGCCTTCGGCCGCGACATCCGACATCGCCGCCGCGATCGGCGTGGCCGCCGAGCCGATGATCACGTCGACCTTGTCCTCGGTGATGAAGCGGCGTGCGTTCTTGACGCCGATCGTCGGGTCGGTCGCGTCGTCGAGGATGATGACGTTGAGCTTCTGCCCGGCGATCGAGGTCGGCCACAGCGCGATGCCGTTCTTGCTCGGGATGCCGAGCGCCGAGGTCGGGCCGGTCAGCGGGATGCTCACGCCGATGGTGATGTCGGCGAGCGCGTGGGCGCTGACGAAAACGGTGGCGAATGCGGTGGCTGCGGCGGCCAGGATGCGAACGTTCATGCGGGTCTCCAATCGTTGTGGGCAAGCTCTCAGGAACACAGGAGGCGGATGTCTTCGGGCACGGGAATGGCGCGCAGCCGGTCGCGGTCGTTGTCGTCGCGCTTGACGAAGGCGCGCACCTCGCGGCCCTCGCAGATCAGGTCTTCGCCGCCGTCGGCGCGGGCGCGCGTGATGCGGTGCATCTGCACCACCACCTTGCTGCGCCATTCCTCGACATGCGTCGTGATCGTCAGCGTCTCGCCGTAGGTCGCCGACTTGATGAACTTCGTGTTGATCTCGAGCAGCGGCGTGCCGACGATGCCGCGCGTCTTCTCGAGTTCGCGCCACGGCGGCACACCGCACTGCATGAAGAACGACAGCGAGGCCGTGTCCATCCAGCGCGAGAAGTTCGGGAAAAACACGATGCCCGCCGGGTCGCAATCGCCGAAGGTCACGTAGACGGTGTGGGTGGTCGTGCGCGGCATCGGGGTCATGTCGTCGCCCGCAGGGGCCGAAGTACACCGGCGCCACCCGCATAGAGCTGCTCGACCAGCGCGGCGCGATGCGTCAGCACCGCGCGCTGGTTGATCGAGCCCTTGTCGGTGACCTCGCCGCGGTCGATGCTCGGCGGCTCGGCCATCACGACGGCCCGGGCCACACGCGTCGCGCTGCCGGTGCCGCTCGCATGCAGCTCGTCGACCAGCTTCTGGAAGAACTCGCGCACCGGTGGCTCCGCGAGCACCTGCGCGGCCGGCAGCGACGGCGCCGCGCCGGCGAACGCGCGGCAGGCATCGAGCCGCGGAAAGATCAGCACGCCGATCTCGTTGCGGTCGATGCCGGCGATCACCACGTCCTGCACGCACGGGTCGCCGGCCGCGATGATCTTCGCGCGCAGCGGGCCGACCGAGACGAAGGTGCCGGTCGCGAGCTTGAAGTCTTCGGCGATGCGGCCATCGAACATGAAGCCGCGCTCGGGTTGCGCGGCGTCCATCGGTTTGACCGCATCACCGCTGCAGTAGAAGCCTTCGTCGTCGAACGATTCGGCTGTCTGCTCGGGCGCGCGCCAGTAGCCGGGCGTGACGTTCGGGCCGCGGTAGCGCAGCTCGAACTTGTCGCCGGCCGGCACGATCTTCAGCTCGACGCCGGGTGCGGGCAGGCCGATGTGCGCCGACTTCACCTCGTGCGCATTCGCACACACCGCGAACGGCGAGGTTTCGGTCATGCCCAGGCCGGTGAGCATGCGCACGCGCTCGCCGGCGTGGGCCTCACTGAGCCGATCGAGCTTGTCCCAGACCGGCTGCGACAGGCCGGCACCGGAGAAGAAAAACATCTTCACGCGGCTGAAGAAGGTCTCGCGCAGCACGGGATCAAGCTCCAGCGCGTTCGCGATCTCCTCGAAGCCCTTGGGCACGTTGAAGTAGATCGTCGGCGCGATCTCGCGCAGGTTACGCAGCGTCTCGCCGATCAGCGCCGGCGTCGGCTTGCCCTCGTCGATGTAGAGCGTGCCGCCGTTGTACAGCGTGATGCCGACGTTGTGGTTGCCGCCGAAGGTGTGGTTCCACGGCAGCCAGTCGACCAGCACCGGCGGCTCGCGCTGCAGGTCGGGAAAGCACTGGCGAATCATCTGCTGGTTGCTGCACAGCATGCGCTGCGTGTTGATCACGGCCTTCGGAAGCTTGGTCGAGCCCGACGTGAACAAGAACTTGGCGATCGTGTCGCGGCCGACCTGCGCGTGTGCCGCGTCGACTTGTGCGGTCGCGTGGGTGGCGAGCAGGTCGGCGAACGAGAGCGCTTTGCGGCCATCGACCGAACCCTGCGTGAGCACGACCGGCGTGTCGTCGGGCACGACGGCGTTGATGGCCTTCGAGAATGCTGTGCCGTCGGCCGCGAACACCATGCCGGGCGTCAGCACGCCGAGGATGTGGCGCAGCTTGCCGTGGTCTTGCGAGAGCAGCGAGTACGCGGCCGAGATCGGCGCGAACGGCACGCCGGCGAGCATCGCGCCAAGGCCGAGCAGCAGGTGTTCGATGTCGTTGTCGGAGAGGATAGCGAGCGGCCGTTCGGCACTCAGACCGTGGTCGAGCAGCACCTGCGCGATCGAACGCGCACTCGCCAGCGCCTCGGCGTAGGTCACGCGGCGCCAGTCGCCCTTGTCGATGCGCTTGGCGACCAGCGTGTGGTCTGGCGTGGTCTCGGCCCAGTGCAGAAAGCGATCGGTGAGGCGCGCCGCATAGGGTTGTAGCGGCTCGGTCGAGGTGACGATCTGCGAACCGTCGGCGCGCGACGCGAAGTGCGCCGTGAGCGAGCCGCCCATCGGCACATCACGATAGCGCGCCGACCCGCTCATGCCTTGGCGACCTTGCCGACCTTGCCGTCGAGGAAAGCGCGCATGCGGCTTTTGGCGGCATCGTCGCCCTGCGCGATCGCGGCCATCAGCGATTCGGTGAACAGGCCGTCCTCGCGGCTCATGTCGGCGATGCGCGGCAGCGCCTGCACGACCGCGAAGTTCGACAGCGGCGCGTTCGCGGCCACCTTCTCGGCGAGCGCGAACGCTTTCTCCAGGCCCTTGCCGTCTTCGACTGTGTATTGAGACAGGCCGATGCGCAGCCCTTCTTCGGCGTCGTAGACGCGGCCGGTCAGCATCATGTCGGCCATGCGCGCGGCGCCGATCAGCCGCGGCACGCGCGCCGAGCCGCCACCGCCGACGAACAGGCCGCGCTGGCCCTCGGGCAGCGCATAGAACGTGCTCGCCTCGGCGACGCGGACGTGCGCGGCGCTCGCCAACTCCAGACCGCCGCCGACGACCGCGCCGTGCAGCACGGCGATCACCGGCACGCGGCCGAACTGGATCTGCTGGAACGCCGCATGCCACGAGCGCGAGTGGACGATTCCCTCGGCAACGCTGCGCTCGGAGATCTCGGAGAGGTCGAGGCCGGCGCAGAAGTGATCGCCTTCGCCGCTCAGAACCACGGCGCGCGTCGCCTCCGGCAGGTTGA
>JANXVK010000514.1 GCA_025351675.1 Rhizobacter sp. | reverse complement strand
GCGCGGCGCAGATCTCCAGCACGAACCGGTCGAGCAGCTCCCTGCCCTTCACTGTGTGCGTCACCTCCGGATGGAACTGCACACCGTAGAAGCGGCGCTGCTCGTCGGCCATGCCGGCGATCGGGCAGCTCGGCGTCGAGGCCATCAGCGTGAATCCGGGCGGCAGTGCGGTCACCTTGTCGCCGTGGCTCATCCAGACCTTCAGCATGCCGTGGCCTTCGGACGTCGCGAAATCCTCGATGCCGTCGAGCAACTTCGTGTGGCCGTGCGCGCGCACCTCGGCGTAGCCGAACTCGCGATGGTCTGCTGCCTCGACGGTGCCGCCCTGCTGCACCGCCATCGCGAACATGCCGTAGCAGATGCCCAGCACCGGCACGCCGAGATCCCACACCGCTTGCGGCGCGCGCAGTTCGTGCTCTTCGTAGGTCGACGCGTGGCTGCCCGACAGGATCACGCCCTTCGGCGCGAATTCGCGGATGAACGCGTCGCTCACGTCGTTCGGGTGGATTTCGCAGAACACATGCGCTTCGCGCACGCGGCGCGCGATCAGCTGGGTGACCTGGGAGCCGAAATCGAGGATCAGGATCTTGTCGTGCATGGTGGTGGGAACGGAAGTGTCAGGTCGTTGGCACGGCGCTGGCGCTCGATGCCTGGCGTTTGAGGCGCGCGCGCTTGAAATGGCGCAGCGCGATCATCGCCGACGCGGCCTGCAGCATCGCGCAGAAGTAGAACGGTGCGCCGATGCGCCAGTCGCCGTGCGGCAGGTGCGAAACGGTCGCGAGCATCGGCGCGCCGATCGCGGGCGCCAGAACGGCCATCATGCTGTTCAGCGACCCCACCGCGCCGGCGGTGCGACCCTGCGTGCTCGGCTCGGCCGCGTTCGAGATCAGGCTCTGGATCGATGCCGAGACCGCGAAGCCGAGCACGTTGGCGAAGATCACCGCGTAGAGCATCCAGCCCTCGGTCGCGAGGCCCCAGAGCACGAAGCAGATGCTCGACGAGACCAGCCCCATGATTGCCAACCGCTGCGGCGAAAAGCGTTTCAGCAGCCGGCTCAGGAACACGCCCTGCACCAGCACCGACATCAGGCCGATCGCCATCAGCGACCAGCCGTTCTGCGTCGGCCCCCAGCCGAACTTGAAGGTGGTGTAGAGCACCCAGCTGGTGTGGGTCATGAACTGCGCAAGACCGCTCAGCGCGATCACGAAGATCAGCGAACCCACACCCTTCAGCTCGGTCAAGCCGCGCAGCGAGTTCACCGGGTTGGCTTCGCGCAGCACGAAGGGCCGGCGGCGTTCGAGCGGCAGCGATTCGGGCAGCACGAAGTAGCCGTAGAGCCAGTTCACGCAGGCCAGGCCGCCGGCGACAAAGAACGGCAGGTGCAGGTTGATGCCGCCGAGCAACCCGCCGATCACCGGCCCGAGGATGAAGCCCATGCCCAGCATCGCACCGAGTTGGCCGAAGGCCTTGGCGCGCTGGTCGGGCGGTGTGATGTCGGCGACGTACGCGTTCGCGACCGAGATGTTCGACTGCATCGCGCCGCTGAACAGGCGCACGACCACGAGCATCCACAGCGCCGTCGCCATGCCGGTGACGAAGAAGCTCAATGCGAGGCCGCTGAAACCAATCAGCAGCACGGGCCGGCGGCCGTAGCGATCCGACAGACGGCCGAGGATCGGCGAGCCGAAGAAGTTCGCGAGGCCGAATGCGATCGTGATCACGCCGTACCAGAACGCCTGTTCCGCCTGCGACTTCGTGAAGGTGCCGATCAGCGGCGCGAGGACCGGGATGATCAGGCCGATCGACACCATGTCGATCAGCACCGTCGCCATGATGAACGGCATCGCGGCCTTGCGGCCTTGGGTCGCCGGTACTCCGGCTTTCGGTGGGATGGTGGTCATTCGAGGGTGCGTCTTTGCGGGCCGAGCGCCGGGCTGCTCCATGGGCCACGAAGAGGCCCACCTCGTGGACCTCGCCGGCCCCCGCATCCCCTCGCGGGATAGGCCGGCGTACCGCCGGACGAGGGGGTCCATTCACTCCATGCGGTAGTTCGGCGCTTCCTTGGTGATCTGCACGTCGTGGACATGGCTCTCGCGCATCCCTGCCGACGAGATCTCGACGAACTCGGCCTTCTCGTGCATGTCGGCGATGCTGGTGCAGCCGCAGTAGTGCATCGAGGCGCGCAGGCCGCCGGCCATCTGGAAGATCACCGCGACGACCGAGCCCTTGTACGGCACCTGGCCTTCGATGCCCTCGGGCACCAGCTTGGTCGTGTTCGGGTTGTTGCTGCCCGAGCTGTCCTGGAAGTAGCGGTCCGCCGAGCCCTGCTGCATCGCGCCGATCGAGCCCATGCCGCGGTAGCTCTTGTAGGTGCGGCCTTGGTACAGGATTGTCTCGCCCGGCGCCTCTTCGGTGCCGGCGAAGGCGCCGCCCATCATCACGGTGTCGGCGCCGGCAGCGATCGCCTTGGCCAAGTCGCCCGAGTAGCGCACGCCACCGTCGCCGATCAAAGGCACGCCGCTGCCCTTGAGCGCCTTCGCGACCTGCTCGATCGCGTAGATCTGCGGCACGCCGACGCCGGTGACAATGCGCGTGGTGCAGATCGAGCCCGGCCCGATGCCGACCTTGACCGCGTCGGCGCCGGCCTCGACCAGCGCCAGCGCGGCCACGCCGGTGGCGATGTTGCCGCCGATCACGTCGACCTGCGGGAAGTTCCTTTTGACCCAGCGCACGCGCTCGATCACGCCGGCGCTGTGGCCGTGCGCGGTGTCGACGACGATCACGTCGACGCCGGCCTTCACCAGCAGCTCGACGCGCTCTTCGGTGCCGTCGCCGACGCCGACCGCCGCGCCCGCGCGCAGCTTGCCGTGCGCGTCGCGTGCGGCGTTCGGGAAGCTCGTCTGCTTGGTGATGTCCTTCACCGTCATCAAGCCGCGCAACTCGAAAGCGCTGTCGACGACCAGCACGCGTTCCAGCTTGTGCTTGTGCATCAAGGCCTTGCCGTCTTCGATCGTCGCCGATTCGGGCACGGTGACGAGGCGCTCGCGCGGCGTCATGATCTCGCTGACGGGCACATCCAGCCGGGTCTCGAAGCGCAGGTCGCGGTTCGTGACGATGCCGACCACCGTCTTGCCCTGCAGCACCGGAAAGCCCGACACGCCGTGCTGGCGCGACAGGTCCATCACGACGCGCACGGGGGTGTCGGGCGTCACGGTGATCGGGTCGCGCAGCACGCCCGACTCGTAGCGCTTGACGCGCGCGACCTCGGCGGCCTGCTGCTTCGGCGTCAGGTTCTTGTGGACGATGCCGATGCCGCCCTCTTGCGCCAGCGCGATCGCGAGGCGGGCTTCCGTGACAGTGTCCATGGCGGCGGACACCAATGGCAGGTTCAGGCGGATATTGCGGGAAAGGGGGGTCGACAGATCGGTGTCGCGGGGCAACACCTGGGAGAACGCTGGCACCAACAACACATCGTCGAAGGTGAGCGCTTTGCCAAGAAGGCGCATGGGAAAAGCTCCTGAGGCAAAAGCGAATTATAGGGATGCGCGCACAAAGACACGCTTCGACGACGTCGGTTTGGATTCAAACGGGCCCGCCGCATACACTCCAACGCCATGACAAGTTCACGAGCAAGCGCCATGACGCGCTGGAGCAGGGTCGCGTTGGCGGCATTGATCGGTTTGGCCGTGGCCTTGCCGGCGACAGCGCAGTGGAAGTGGCGCGACAAGCGCGGTCAGACCCAGTACAGCGACCTGCCGCCGCCGCCGGGTGTGCCCGAAAGCGACATCCTGCAGCGGCCCGGTGCCGGGGGTGCGCGGCGTGCCCCGGTCGCTACCGCGCCGGCATCGGCGGCATCGGCGGCCCCTCTGTTGGCTGCGCGGGCCTCCGATCCCGAGCTCGAAGCCCGGCGCAAGAAGGCCGAGCAAGAGGTAGCCGACAAGAAGAAAGCCGAAGACGCGAAGATCGCGGCCACCCGGGCCGACAACTGCGTTCGCGCCAAAGATCAGTTGCGCACGCTCGACAGCGGGATTCGCATCGCGCGCGTCGACGCAAAGGGGGAGCGGGAGGTGCTCGACGACGCCGCACGCGCCGCCGAAGGCCGGCGCATGCGCGACGTGATCGCCTCCGAGTGCAAGTGAGCGAGGCTCAGCGCGGCTGATTCGCCTTCGCCTTGGCCTGCGTGCGGTAGCGCTGCCGCCGGGCGTCTTTCGGATCGACCCGCAACGGGCGATACAACTCCACCCGGTCGCGGTCGCGCAGTCGGTCGCCCCGATCGCAAAACGCACCCCAGATGCCGACCGGCAGGCCGTCGATCGCCAACGCCGGATGGCGCACCTGCAGACCGCTCTCGCGCAGTGCGTCGGCCACGGTCGCGCCCGGTGCGAGCCGCAACGTCACCTCGTCGACCTCGCTGGCGCACGGGCTGTACGCCACGCTGACGTTCAGGCGGTGGTTGAGGTCAGCGGACGCCATGGACCTGCTCGGCGCGTTTCACGAACGAATCGACGAAGGTGTTCGCGATGCGGTCGAACACCGGGCTGATCAGCGCGTCGAGCGCGCCGTTGGCGAAGCTGTAGCACAGGTCGAACTCGATCTTGCAGGCCTTGGCATGGGCGCCCTCGCCGGCCGGCACCGGCACGAAGCGCCAAGTGCCGTCGAGCACCGAGAACGGGCCGTCGACCAGCTTCAGCACCACGCTCTGGTCGGCGACATGCTCGTTGCGGGTCGTGAAGGCCTGCTTCACGCCGAGGTACCTGAGGTGCAAGCGCGCGGTGACGCCGGTCTCGCGCTGCTCCAGCACCTCAGCCTTCTCGCACCATGGCAGGAACGTCGGATAGTCGGCAACGCCAGTGACCAGCACGTACATCTCGTGCGGCGAGTACCACAGCAGAACTGACTTCTTGACGTGCTTCATGACGACACCCCGCCCGCCGAATACGGCGCGCGACCCTCCGGGAGGGTCGGCCCTTGCTTGGGGCGGCCCGGCGCGGCGGCCCGCGGCAATTGGGTTGGCACAGATCGCTTCATACAATGCCCAAATTGTATTGGGCACTTTGCGCCCCAGATAAGTGCCCATGTCCATCGCCGAAAACCGCCGCGCCTTTTTTGACTACCACCTCGAGGAGCGCCACGAGGCCGGTATGGTGCTGCACGGCTGGGAGATCAAGGCGATCCGCGCGGGCCAAGTGCAACTGACCGACGGCTACGTCGTGATCCGCGACGGCGAGCTCTACCTGATCGGCTGCCGCATCAACGCACTGCGCAGCGCCTCGACTCACGTGAACCCCGAGGCCGACCGCACCAAGAAGCTGCTGATGCACAAGGAAGAGATCAAGCGGCTGATCGGCAAAGTCGAGCAAAAAGGCTTCACGTTGGTGCCGCTGAACCTTCACTTCAAGGGCAGCCACGTGAAGGCCGAGATCGCGCTCGCGAAGGGCAAGGCCGAGCACGACAAGCGCAACACGGTCAAAGAGCGTGACTGGGAGCGCGAAAAGGGCCGGTTGATGCGCCACAAAGTTTCATCGAAGCCGAGCCGTGATTGACGTTGCCCCGACGCTGCGCGAGATCGCCGACCTGCCCGGGCCGCGCGGGCTGCCCATCGTCGGCAACGCGTTCCAGCTCGATCGCGGGCGGCTGCACCAGACGGTCGAGGCGTGGGCGCGCGAATTCGGACCTTTCTTCCGCTTCAAGCTCGGCAGGCGCACCCTCCTCGGCGTGGCCGACCACGAAGCGCTGAGCGCTGCATTGCGCGACCGGCCCGACGGCTTTCGGCGCACCAAGCACCTGGAAACCATCGGCCTGGAGATGGGCCTGACCCCGGGCCTGTTCGCCGCCAATGGCGAGGCCTGGAAGCGCCAGCGGCGCATGGTGATGGCCGGGTTCGACCCGACGCATGTCAAGGCCTACTACCCGTCGCTGCTGAAGGTCACGCAGCGCTTGCGTGGCCGTTGGGTACGCGCCGCCAACGCGGAGCAAGCGATCGAGCTGCAACCCGAGTTGATGCGCTTCACCGTCGACGCGATCGCCGGGCTCGCGTTCGGCGCCGACGTCAACACGCTCGAATCGGATGACGAGATCATCCAGCAGCACCTCGACAAGATCTTCCCGGCGCTGTTCAAGCGCGTGTTCTCGATGTTGCCGTGGTGGCGCTGGTTTCCGCGCGCCGCCGACCGTCAGCTCGACCGAAGCGTGATCGCCGTGAACGAAGCCATCGCCGGTTTCATCGCCCGGGCACGGGCCAGGCTTGCGGCCGATCCGCAGCGCCGCACGCATCCACCGAACCTGCTCGAGGCGATGATCGTCACCGCCGATGAAGGCGGCAGCGGTGTGACGGATCGCGAGGTCGCCGGCAACGTGCTGACGATGCTGCTGGCCGGCGAAGACACGACCGCGAACACGCTCGCCTGGATGATCTACCTGCTGCAGCGCCACCCCGAGACGCTGCGCCGCGCGCAAGCCGAAGTGCGCGCCCTCGCGCTCGATTCGCGCGAATTCACGCCCGAGCAGATGGCGTCGCTCGACTACCTCGAAGCCTGCGCCCACGAGACGATGCGGCTCAAGCCGGTCGGCCCGTTCCAGGTGATCGAGGCGCTGCGCGACACCGAGATCGCCGGCATCCGCGTGCCCGAGCGCACCGGCGTGTGGTGCGTGATGCGCGGCGACAGCTTGAGCGAACGCCATTTCCCGAATCCGCAGGCGTTCCAGCCTGAGCGCTGGCTGGTTGACGGCCGCGCGGGCGGCGCAGGCGCTGCGAGTTCTGCGAAGCGCGTCTCGATGCCCTTCGGCGCCGGCCCGCGTGTCTGCCCCGGCCGCTACCTTGCGCTGCTCGAAATGAAGATGGCGATGGCGATGCTGCTGACGCACTTCGACATTGCCGAGGTCACGACGCCGGATGGCGGTGAGGCGGTCGAACACCTCGCGTTCACGATGATGCCGGTCGGTCTGACGATGCGGCTTCGTGCACGCGCTTGAGCCTCAGCGGCCGAGCGCGGCGAGTGCCTGTTCCGAATCGGCGATCAGGTCATCGATCGCTTCGAGCCCGAGCGAGAAGCGCACCAGCGCGCCGCGCCAAGTCGGCTGTTTGCGCATCATCGACAGGTCGTAAGGAACGACGAGGCTGACCGGACCTGCCCACGAGAAGCCGATCCTGAACAGCTTCAGCGCGTCGACGAAGGCATCGACCTGACGCGCGCTGTAGCGCGCGTCGAACACGATCGAGAACAGGCCGGCCGCTTTCGTGCACAGCGTCTGCCAGTGTTCATGGCCCGGCGAGCCGGCGAGCGCCGGATGCAGCACCTGCTCCACCTCGGGCCGCTGCGCCCACCACTGCGCGAGTGCGCGCCCGGCCCGGTCGGCCGCGTCATACCGCAGCGGCAGGCTTGGCAACGCACGCAGCACCACTTCTGCGTCGTTCGCGCCGACGCCCCAACCCATGCGCATGTGGGCCGCGTTGAGCTTCAGGTGCAGCGCCGCGTCGCGCGTCGTCGCCGAGCCCATCAGCACGTCGCCGCCACCCGACGGGTACTTGGTGAGCGCATGCGCCGAGACATCGACGCCGAGCGCGTCGTCACCCTCACCCTCCAGCTTGAACGGGTTGAACGCGAGCCCCGCGCCCCAGGTGTTGTCGAGCGCCACCAGCGCGCCCTTCGAGCGCGCTGCGCGCACGAGGTTCGGCACATCCGGAAACTCCATCGTCACCGAACCGGGCGGCTCGATCCACACCAGCTTCGTCTGTGGCGTGACGCTGGCGGCGAGCGCGTTCGCATCCATCGGGTCGTAGAAGCGGTGCGTGATGCCCCAGCCGGCGAGTTCGTGGCGCGCGAGTTCCTTGTTCGGGTTGTAGGCGTTGTCGGGGATCAGCACCTCGTCGCCGGCGCGCAGCAGCGCAATGTCGGTCAGCGCGATCGCGGCAAGGCCGCTCGGCACCAGCACCGTGTGGAGCCCGCCTTCGAGCGTCGCGATGCGTTCCTCGAGCGTGAAGGTGGTCGGCGTGCCGTGCAGGCCGTAGGTGTAGCCGGCCTTCTCCTTCCAGTTGCGCGCGCGCATCGCAGCGACGTTCGGGAAGATCACGGTCGAGGCCTTGAATACGCCCGGCTGCGGGGCAGCGAAGCCCGCGGGCGGCTGGTACGGGTGATGGATCAGTTGGGTCGCAATCGATGTTGCAACAGCAGGCTCGGTCATCGGAGTCTCGTCAGGAAAAAGTTCGCCGCAGTCTACGTGAGCGGCCGCAGCACCGCGAACAGGCTGGGCAGCAGCTCCGTCACCGTCGGGTGGACGAACATCGTCTGCGTGATGCGCGTGTACGGCAGGTCGGCGGCCATCGCGAGCAGCAGCAGTTGCACGACCTCGTCGGCCTCGATGCCGAACAGCGCGGCGCCGAGGATGCGCTCGGTCTGCGCATCGACCAGCACCTTCATGAAGCCCGTTGTTTCGCCGCGCTCGCGCGCACGGCCGACGCGCGCCATAGGCAAGCTCGCCGCCAGCGCTGTGCGCCCGCTCGCGCGCACCTCCGACTCGCTCATGCCGATGCGCCCGAGCGGCGGGTCGGTATAGAGCGCGTAGGCGCTGATGCGGTCGGAGACGCGGCGCGCGCCACCGTCGAGCAGGTTCGCCGCCACGATCTCGAAATCGTTGTACGAGGTGTGCGTGAACGCGCCCTTGCCGTTCACGTCGCCAAGCGCCCAGACGCCGGGCACGTTGGTGCGCAGTTCGTCATCCACGATGATGAAACCGCGTGCGTCGGTCGCGATGCCGGCCGCGTCGAGGCCGAGGCCGTCGGTGTTCGGCCGCCGACCAACCGCGAGCAGCAGGTGGCTGCCGGCGATCGACTGCGCGGCGCCATTGGCCTCGAACGCGACGTGCACCTGATCGCCACGGCGCGCCATCGCGAGGTTCTTCGCGTTGACGTGGCTCGCGATGCCCTCGCCTTCCAGCATCGTGCGCACCGTATCCGACACGTCACGGTCCTCGCGCGCGATCAGCCGCGGGCCGGCTTCGATCACCGTCACGCGGCTGCCGAAGCGCCGGTACATCTGCGCGAACTCCAGCCCGATGTAGCTGCCGCCGACGATGACCAGATGCTCGGGCAGGAAGTCGACCGCCATCATCGAGGTGTTGGTCAGGTACGGCACATCGTGGATGCCCGGCCAGTCGGGCACGCTGGGCCGGCCACCGACGTTGATGAAGATCTTCGGCGCACTCAGTTCGTCGTCGCCGACACGCACTGCGTTCGGTCCGGTGAAGCGCGCTTCGCCGCGAACCGACGTCAGCGTCTTTATGCCGCCCAGCCAATCGGTGAGACCGGCGACGGATTGATTGACGACCGCATCCTTGCGCGCCTTGACCGCGCGCATGTCGACACTCACCTCGCCGACCTGCACACCGAACCGGCCCGCGTCCCGCGCGACATGTGCGACGCGCGCGCTCGCGACCAGCGTCTTGGTCGGAATGCAGCCATCGTTGACGCAGGTTCCGCCCAAGTGCTCGCGCTCGATGAGCGCGACGTTCATGCCGCTTGCGGCGAAACGTGCAGCGAGAGGTGGCCCGGACTGGCCGGCGCCGATGACGATCGCGTCGAAGTTTTTCCGCATCGCGGCTCCTCAGAGTGCAGCTGCGAACTCTACGCTCGCTTTTCCGAACTCAGATCGGCACGCCGATCAGATCGTGCCCCTGCGTGCCGACGATCTTCACGCGCGTGAATTCGCCGACCTTGAGCGTCTTCGAGGCCTTCTCGGGCGGCAGCAGCTTGACGCTGCCGTCGATCTCGGGCGCATCGGCGTACGAGCGTCCCACGCCACCCTTGCGGCCCAGCGCGGGCGCGGAGTCGACCAGCACCTGCATCGTCGCGCCGACCCGCTTCGCCAACTTCGCGGCCGAGACCGCTTCGGCCACCGCCATGAAGCGCGCGCGGCGCTCCTCGCGCACTTCGATCGGCAGCATGCCGGACAGCTCGTTCGCGGTCGCACCGCTCACGGCCGAGTACGCGAACGCGCCGGCGCGGTCGATCTGCGCCTCGCGCATGAAGTCGAGCAGGTGCTCGAACTCGGCCTCGGTCTCGCCCGGAAAGCCGGCGATGAAGGTGCTTCGGATCACGATCTCGGGGCAGGTCTCGCGCCAGCGCTGCAAACGCTCCAGATTTTTCTCGCCGTTGGCCGGCCGCTTCATGCGCTTGAGCACATCGGGGTGCGAATGCTGGAACGGCACGTCGAGGTACGGCAAGACCCCGCCGCTCGCCATCAGCGGCAGGATCTTGTCGACGTGCGGGTACGGGTAGACGTAGTGCAACCGCACCCACGCACCATGTTTCGCGGCCAGCTCGGCCAACTTCTCGCACAGATCCGTCATGTGGGTCTTGACCGGCCGGCCGTCCCAGAAGCCGGTGCGGAACTTCACGTCGACGCCGTACGCGCTCGTGTCCTGGCTGATCACCAGCAGTTCCTTCACGCCGGCCTCGAACAGGCGTTGCGCCTCGCCGAGAACGTCGCCGATCGGGCGCGAAACCAAGTCGCCGCGCATGCTCGGGATGATGCAAAACGAGCAACGGTGGTTGCAGCCCTCGCTGATCTTCAGGTACGCGTAGTGGCGCGGCGTCAGCTTCACGCCATGTGCCGGAACCAAGTCGATGAACGGATCGTGCGGCTTCGGGCTGTACCGGTGCACCGCGTCCATGACCTCGTGGGTCGCGTGCGGGCCGGTCACCGCGAGCACGCTCGGGTGCATCTTGCGAACGAAGTTGCCGCCGTCGTCACCCGCCTTCGCGCCGAGACAGCCGGTAACGATGACCTTGCCGTTCTCGGCCAGCGCCTCGCCGATCGTGTCGAGGCTTTCCTTGACCGCGTCGTCGATGAAGCCGCAGGTGTTGACGATCACCAGGTCGGCGCCGGCGAAGGTCTTCGAGGTGTCGTAGCCCTCGGCGCGCAGCTGCGTCAGGATGAGTTCGGAATCGGTCAGCGCCTTCGGGCAACCGAGCGAGACGAAACCGATCCTCGGGGCGGGCTTGGGGGTGGACGTACCGGGGGTCGGTGCCAGCAGGGTATCTTGTGTCATCCGGCGATTTTCGCCGATCACGGGCGCTGTGCCGGCCCCGCGACGATTTCGACCTCAATCGGGTTGCAAGGCAGCGCCAGCGGCACGTGCGCGTCACGCCGCCGCGCCGCCGCCTTCGCACCGCCGGCGAACTGGTCGAACAGCGTCAGATGCGGCGTCACGAGATAGCGGCCCGGCACGCTCAGATCGAACGGCAGCGCCAGATCGACCTCGGCCCGGCGCGAGCCGCCGGCAGCCAGCGCGAAGTACTCGTCGGCCGACGGATCGCCACGCTTCATCACGGGCCCGTGATACGTCACGGCGACCCCGTCGCGCGCGACCTCGACATACGGCGCAAACCAGCCCTCGAACGGCGTGTTCCATTCGAGCAGGCGCATCGGCAACGCGCTGCGGTTCGTGACCGTGAACGCCAGCATCACCGGCTGCCCCGCCCTCACCTTGGCGGGTGCTCGCAGGGTGCACTGCAGGCCACTCGGTGGGGTGACCGACGCAGCCATGCTGCCGATCGACATCAGGATTAGCGCCGCCGCGACGATCGCCCGCGCGCCATCAAGGCTCCGTCGGCGTGTTCTCGGCGAAGTATTCATGGCTGTCGGCGTTGTCGAGCGCCTTGATCGGGTCGCTGATCGCCAGCGCCTTCGCCCCAGTCTGGCCATAGACCCAGTCGTCCGTGCCGGCGACCGCGTTGAAGTGCGACATCTCGTGGATCAGCGTGCCGGCCTTCGAGTCGGTGCCGGTCATCGGTGCGCTCCAGAACGCTCCGCAGACGTAGATCTTGTACGGTTGCGTCGGGTAGACGTACGCATAGATGTTGGCCTTCTTGCATTTGCAGTCCACGACCACCGGTTTGGTCTTGAACGCGTCTTCGATCGCGACGAAGTGCCCGCCCGCGGTGGACCAGCCTGGATTCGTGAGCGTGCCGAACCAAGTCGTGTAGCGCGGTGAAGAGTTCGGGGTGTTCCCGGACAGGTAGCCCTTTGCACCGGTCGCGTAACTTGTGGCAGAGGTCACCGCGCTGGCAATCGTCGACTGTTGCGACATTGAACAGTTGCCCGAGAAGGCCAGCGAACCACTGGCACCGGGCGGCGGTGCCGGCTTGTTCGCGGTGCCGCTGCGACCTTCCAGCCACACGTACAGCGGGGCGGACGCCAGCGCAGCCGCATCGTCGTGCTTGCCGCGGCTCAGGTACTCGATCTTGTAGCGACCACTTTGCGACAGGTCATAGGCGCCGGTGAGCTCGACCTCGTAGCTGAGGCTGGCCCCGGCGTCGAGCTTGACCTTGTCGGCCGCTTGCGGCGCCGTGCGCTTGACCAGCGGGCCGAGGTAGGCGACCGGCTGGTCGTCGCGGGTGATCTTGAACAGCGCGCCTTCGAGTTCGTCGGTCGGCAGCTGCCATTTGAGCAGGTTCACCGGATGGCGGTTGGCATTGGTGACGGTGACGGTAACGGTCACGTCGACATCACCGCGCAACACCGGATTCGGCAGCGACACGCGCACGTCGAGGTTGTCGCGCGGTGCCGCCTGCGCCGCCGCGCCGGCAACGACGA
>JANXVK010000512.1 GCA_025351675.1 Rhizobacter sp. | reverse complement strand
TCTGGAAATCGACGAAGACAAGCGCCGCATCAGCTTGGACATGAAGCAGTGCAAGGCGAACCCGTGGGAAGAGTTCTCGACCACCGTGCAGCGCGGTGACCGCGTCAAGGGTCCGGTCAAGTCGATCACCGACTTCGGCGTGTTCGTCGGCTTGGCCGCCGGCATCGACGGCCTGGTTCACCTGTCCGACCTGTCGTGGCACGAGCCGGGCGAAGCCGCGGTGCGCAACTACAAGAAGGGCCAGGAAGTCGAAGCGATCGTGCTTGCGGTCGACGTTGACCGCGAACGCATTTCCCTCGGCATCAAGCAGCTCGACTCGGACCCGTTCACCAGCTACACCTCGGTCAACGACCGTGGCATGTCGGTGACCGGCAAGGTCAAGATGGTCGACGCGCGTGGCGCCGAGATCCAGCTGAACGAAGACGTGACGGGTTACCTGCGCGCTTCCGAAATCAGCCGCGACCGCGTCGAAGACGCGCGTAACGTGCTGAAGGAAGGCGACGAAGTCAACGCCGTGATCCTGGCGGTTGACCGCAAGACGCGTTCAATCCAGCTGTCGATCAAGGCCAAGGACAACGCCGACAACCAGGAAGCGATGACCCGTCTGTCGCAGACCAGCGAGCGGGAGAACGCCGGCACCACCAGCCTTGGCGCACTCTTGCGCGCCAAGCTGGACAACCAGAAGGACAACGGCTGAGCCGTTGACTGACTGGTGTCGATGACCCGCTCCGATCTGGTTGCGCAGCTGGCTGAGCGATTCAGCCAGCTGACGCACCGTGACACGGAGTTCGCGGTCAAGACGATCCTCGATGCGATGTCTGCGGCGCTCGCCAAAGGGCACCGCATCGAGATCCGCGGTTTCGGCAGCTTCTCGATCAACCGCCGCCCGCCACGCGTGGGCCGCAACCCGCGCAGCGGCGAGCAGGTGGTGATCCCCGAGAAGCTCGTCCCGCATTTCAAGCCCGGCAAGGCCTTGCGCGAGGCGGTCGACACGCATGTGCCGGTCGGCCCCGAGCCTGCGCCGCGCGGGGCTCCCGCAAGCGGCGATTGACGCCTCGCTTCACGTCACCCGGCCGGTAGAATCGGCCGCCTGTTGCGATGTGATCCCTGCCAATGCGATTGCTTGTCTGGCTCTTCCGAGCCGCCATCTTCTTCACCCTGTTTGCTTTCGCGCTGAACAACCAGCAAGAGAGCGGCATTCGCTGGTTCTTCGGCCAGGAGTGGCGTGCGCCGATGGTGTTCATCGTGCTCGCCGCGTTCGCGCTCGGCTGCGCCTTCGGCGTGTTCGCGATGCTGCCGAGCTGGTGGAAGCATCGCCGCGTCGCGCGCAAGCACGCGCCGGTGATTGAGGCCAACAAGCCCGATCTGACGGCCACGCCGCCGGCCACCGAGATCACGCTCCCACACCCGCCGCGCGATGGACTTTGACCTGCAGTGGTTGCTGCTCGGCCTGCCGCTGACCTTCGCGCTCGGCTGGCTCGCCTCGCGGCTCGATCTGCGGCAATGGAAGCGTGAACAGAAGGATTCGCCGAAGGCCTACTACAAGGGCCTGAACCTGCTGCTGAACGAGCAACACGACAAGGCGATCGATGCGTTCATCGAGGCCGTGCAACAAGACCCCGACACCTCCGATCTGCACTTCGCGCTCGGCAACCTGTTTCGCCGCCGCGGTGAGTTCGAGCGCGCGGTGCGCGTCCACGAGCACCTGCTGAACCGCGCCGACCTGCCGCGCACCGAGCGCGACCGCGCGCAGCACGCACTCGCGCAAGACTTCATGAAAGCCGGCCTGTTCGACCGCGCCGAAGCCGCGTACCGCGCGCTCGAAGGCACGGCCTTCGACACCGAAGCGCGGCTCGCGTTGCTGACCTTGCACGAGCGCTCGCGCGACTGGCGCGCCGCCGTCGACGTCGCGCAGAAACTCGAGCACCGCGGCACCGGCTCGTTCGCGTCGCGCATTTCGCACTATTGGTGCGAGATCGCACTCGAGGCCGACGCGAAACAGCAGTCCGACGAGGCCGACAGCGCACTCAAGCACGCCCGCGAGGCGGCGCCGCAAGCCGCGCGCCCGCTGGTGCTCGCCGGTCAACGCGCGGCAAGACGCGGCGATCACGCCGAGGTGTTGTCGCTGTGGGGCGTGCTGAGGGTCGCGCACCCGGCGGCGTTCAACCTCGTCGCGCGCGAGTACGCGCAGAGCGCCTTGGCCAGCGAGCCGGGCGGCGGTGGCACGGCCGCAGCGAGTGAGAAGCTGCGCGAGTTGTACGCGCACACGCCGACGATGGACCTGCTCGAAGCGCTCGCGCTGCTCGACCCCGCACCGGCGCACCAGCGCGCGCGCCTGCTCGATCATCTGCGCAACCACCCGACGCTCTCGGTCGCGAAAGCCCTGATCACCCAGACCGACGCCGCGAGCTTCGACAGCGCCGAGACAAAAGCCCTCGGCGACGCGATCGGCCGGGCCGCGAAGCCGCTGCATCGCTACCGTTGCGCCGCCTGCGGTTTCGAGACACAGCACTATTTCTGGCAATGCCCCGGCTGCCTGAACTGGGACAGCTACCCGCCGCAGCGGCTGGAGGATCTGTGATGCCCGCAGCCACCCTGTCGCGCGAGCGCCTGCACCAGTCGCGCGTGCTTGTGGTCGGCGACGCAATGCTCGACCGCTATTGGTTCGGCGCGGTCGACCGCATTTCGCCCGAAGCGCCAGTGCCGGTGGTGCGCGTAACCCGCGAAGAAGAACGACTCGGCGGCGCGGCCAACGTCGCGCTCAACGTCAAGACACTCGGCGCGCAGGCCACGTTGCTCACTGTCGTCGGCGACGACGAACCCGCGCGCAAGCTGCGCCATCTGCTCGAACAGCAAGGCGTCACCGCCCTGCTCGGCAGCGACCCGCAGCTCTACACGATCGTCAAGCTGCGCGTGATCGGCCGCTCGCAGCAACTGATCCGCATCGACTTCGAGAACCAGCCAGATCACGAAGTGCTCTCCGGCATGCTCGCCGACTACGAGCGCGTGCTGCCCGATCACGACGCGGTGCTGTTTTCCGACTACGGCAAAGGCGGCCTGACGCACATCCCGCGCATGATCGAACTCGCGCGCAACGCGAACAAGCCGGTGTTGATCGACCCCAAGGGCAGCGACTACTCGCGCTACGCCGGCGCCACGGTGATCACGCCGAACCGCGCCGAGCTTGCGCAGGTGATCGGCAACTGGAGCAGCGAGGCGCAGTTGCACGAGCGTGCCCAAGCGCTGCGCGAGGCGCACGGACTCAACGCGCTGCTGCTGACCCGTTCGGAAGATGGCATGTCGCTGTTCGATGCCGCCGGTCACGCGCAAGTCCCTGCGCAAGCCCGCGAGGTGTTCGACGTCACCGGCGCCGGCGACACCGTGATCGCCACGCTCGCCGCGATGCTCGGTGCGGGCTTGTCGTTGCGCGAAGCGATGGAACACGCCAACCGGGCCGGCGGCATCGTCGTCGGCAAGTTCGGCACCGCGACTGTCAGTTACGAGGAGTTGTTCGCATGAAAGTCGTTGTCACCGGAGCAGCCGGCATGATCGGCTCGAACCTCGTCCACGGCCTGAACGCGATCGGCATCGACGACGTGATCGCTGTCGACGACCTCACCGACGGCCCGAAGTACCGCAACCTGCTTGGCGCGCAGCTCAGCGACTACTTCGACAAGAGCGAGTTCTACACGCGCTTCGCGCAGCGCGAGTTCGGCACCATCGATGCGGTGTTCCACGAAGGCGCGTGTTCCGACACGATGGAGCACAACGGTCGCTTCATGCTCGACACGAACTATCGCTGCTCTAAGGACCTGCTCGACGCCTGCCAGGTGCAAGGCACCCGCCTGCTCTACGCGAGCTCGGCCGCCACCTACGGCGGCAGCGCGTCGTTCATCGAGAAGCCGGAGTTCGAGCGGCCGCTGAACGTCTACGGCTACTCGAAGCTGCTGTTCGACAACGTCGTGCGGCGCATGCTGCCGCAGAGCAAGACGCAGGTCGTCGGCTTCCGCTACTTCAACGTCTACGGCCCGCGCGAGCAGCACAAGGGCCGCATGGCCTCGGTCGCGTTCCACCACTTCAACCAGTTCCGCGAGACCGGCAAGGTCCGCCTGTTCGGCGAGTACGGCGGCTACGGGCCAGGGCAGCAGAGCCGCGACTTCGTGTTCGCGGGCGACGTGGTCGCGGTGAATTTGTGGTTCCTGGAGCATCCCGAGCAGAGCGGCATCTTCAACCTCGGCACCGGCCGTGCCCAGCCGTTCAACGACGTCGCGCTGGCGACCGTCAACGCGGCGCGGGCATTGAACGGCGAGGCGGCGTTGCCGCTCGATGCGCTGGTGCGGCACGGGCTGATCGAGTACATCCCATTCCCCGAGGCGCTGGTCGGCAAGTACCAGTCGTTCACGCAGGCGGACCTGACCGAGTTGCGCGGCACCGGCTGCGGCTACGCGTTCGCGGATGTCGCCACAGGCGTCAGGTCGTACGTCGACTGGCTTGCGAAGCCGAATTGAGCGATTTCTTCGATGCGGGTCAACCCGCAATCCACTGCCGCCGTTAAGGATTTCGCGACCGGTCGATTCTGGGCGGCGCATCCAAACCAATCCTCCGAGGTATGCCCATGATCAAGAAACTTCTCGCCGCCATGCTGGCGCTGTTCGCTGCCGCGGCATTCGCTGCGGTCGATGCCAACAAGGCCACGCAGGCCGACCTCGAAGCCATCAAGGGCATCGGCCCGGTGATCTCGGCCAAGATCATCGAAGAGCGCAGCAAGGGCGCGTTCAAGGACTGGCAGGACATGGTCGTGCGCGTCAAGGGCGTCGGCGAAGGCAATGCCGCGAAGTTTTCGACCGAGGGCCTGACCGTCAACGGCGCCGCGTTCGCCGGCGCGCCCGCCAAGGCTGCAGCGCCTGTCGCGGCGAAGAAAGAAGAGAAGAAGGCTTCGGCACCCGCCGCTGCTGCACCTGCCGTCGCTGCGACGAAAGCCGTGCCTGCTGCTGCAGCCAGCGCCGCCACGGCCGCCAAGCCGGCCGAAATGAGTGCCGCCGACAAGAAAGCCGCCAAGGCTGCCGCCGCTGACGAAGCGAGGAAGGCCAAGGCCGACAAGGCCGCCGCCAAGAAGGCCGCGAAGGAAGCCAAGCCGGCTGCCGCTGCTGCTTCGACACCAGCCAGCGCTGCCAAGAAGTAAGGCCCGCGCGCGGGTTGCCTCGGTCCGCTCGACCAACGCCCCGCCCCGTGCGGGGCGTTTTGTTTGGCAACTCCTGCTTTCGGGGGCGACCTTTCGGGGCGGCCCGTGGTGGCGATGTTCAACTCGAACGCTCGCCGGAACACTTCAGTCCGGGCTCGCAATGTCGCGATACCCACAACCACTGGAGAGAACCATGAACCTCATCAAGACCCTCATCACCTTCGCACTCGCTCTTGCTTCTGCCGCCGCCTTCGCGGTCGTCGACGTGAACAAGGCCAACCAGGCCGAGCTCGAGTCGATCAAGGGCATCGGCCCGTCGATGTCGGCGAAGATCCTCGACGCGCGCAAGACCGGCTCGTACAAGGATTGGTCCGACCTGCAATTCCGAGTCAAGGGCGTGCGCTCCGGCAACGCGGCGAAGTTTTCGGCCGACGGGCTGACGGTCAACGGTGCCTCATTCAGCACGACCGCGGTAGCCGGTGCATCGACCAAGCCGGTCAAGGCGAAAGCCGACAAGCCGGGCAAGGCCGAGCCGGCTAAAAAGTAGGTGCACCTCGCCGCAACGCTCCGGTCGCCCGGCGCGTTGCTACGCCGGCTGCCGCCAGCCGAAGAAGGCGATCACGTCGTCGCGTCGCTGCACCGTGTCGGCCGCGCCCAGCGCCATCAGCTCGCGCGTGTAGGTCGATTCGAACAGCAGGTAGCTCACCAGCGCCGCACCGCGTGCGTCGTCGCCCTTGCCCTGCACGCCGATGCCGCGCAGCATCGTGCGGATCGGACTCGGCAGTTCCCCGAGGTGTTTCGCAGCGATATCGTCGAGCCGCTGGCTCGGCGCGATCAGCAGCACCTCGATCGGCTTCAGGCTGGTGGCGGCGCGCGCCTCGGGCGTGAGCAGCGCGAGCGTGCTGTTGATGCGCTGCAGGCGCTCGACGTCGACCGCCAGCGCATCCAGAAAAATGCTCGACAGCGCGTGGCCCGCGATCTGCGCCAGATTCGGGTACTCGCTGCTGCCGGCGCGCTCGCCCGGCGGTTCGTGCATGCGGCCGGCGCCGACGACGAGGATGCGTTCGCCACCCAAGTGCACGGCCGGCGAAATCGGCGCGGCCTGACGCATCGAACCGTCGCCGCAATATTCGATGCGGTCGACGATGTTGAGCGCCACGGCCGGGAACACGAACGGGATCGCCGACGACGCGAGCAGGTGCGGCACGGTGATCGCATCACGCACGGCGATGCGCTGCGAGCGCGTCCACGGCACGATGTCCTTGACCGCGTCGTAGAAGGTCACGTGCAGGCCCGAGCCGTAGCTAGACGCGGTGACGGCAAGCGCTTGCAGATGCCCTTCGCGCATCATCTGGCGCGTGCGTTCGGTGCTGATCAATCGATTCAGCAGCACTTCGAGCGGCGCGTTGTCGAGCAGCGAGCGCGGCCGCGCGCGGCGCCAGCGCGCGATCGCCCAGCCGATCGACATCATCGTCAGCCAGCGCGCGCCGATTCGTTCGGCGTGATCCGCACCGGCGCGCGCTGGCTGACAATGATGTCGATCGGCTGGGCGATCGCGCGCTGGCGCCGCGCACGACCGCGCTCGTTGCTCGACAACGCGCCGCTCGAAGTGCTGCTGAA
>JANXVK010000484.1 GCA_025351675.1 Rhizobacter sp. | reverse complement strand
CTGCCGACCTGCAGCTCGCGCGCCCAGGCGATCATCGCCGGCGTCGGCATCGAGCCGCCTTCGGAGACGACCTCGAGCTCGGAGCTTTCGTGGCCCGAGAGATCATGGACCATCGACTCGTCGATGGTGCACGACCTGTCGGGGCACGAGAGCTCGGAGCTCGAAGTCGTGTCCGAAGGCGGCTCGATGCCGACGCCGGCGATGATCGCGTGGGCGCGCGAGTTGCAGGTCGGCAGTTGGTACATGCTCGACTACCGCAACCGCAATGAGCCGATGCAACTGGCTTGGCAGGGCATGCGGCGGCAGCTGACCCTGTTCGTGTCGTCTCAGGGCCGAGGCGTGCTGTTCCAGCAGAACCGGCTGGCCGCCTTCCTGCAGGCCGGGTTGCTGGTGCCGGCACAGGATGAATCGCTGACGGTGCGCGCGACGCGCAGCGCGATGGCCAAACTCGACGGAGACCCGAGCAGACTGCTCGGCTGAGGGAGACGCGGCTTTGTGCCGTGCTACCCATCGCGGCTTCAGCCGCCCCTCCTAATGAACCACGCGATCTTCCTCATCGACGAACAGTTCGTCGAGGATCAACGCATCCGGTTCTTCGCCCAGGCTCCAGAACACCATCAGCACGATGATCTTCAGGTCTTCGAGGTCGAGCGGGCCGCCGGGGATCGCGCTGGCGCGGTCGATCACCATCTCGCGCATCGGTGGCGGCAAGACGCCGGCGGATTCGAGGAAGCTGATGAAGCCGATCGACGGCTCGCCCAAGTGCTCGTGCTCGGCCGGCGAATACACACGCAGGCTGTCGGCGCTCTGCACGCCGACGTGGGCCTCGGCCGCAGTCGCAACGCCGTCAAGCCACGACAGAGCCTCCTGGATTTCGTCCGATTCAAAACCGACCGACGACAGCTTGCGGGTCAGCTGATCGTGGTCCGGGCAGGCATCGGGCCGCCAGTAGTTTTCGTACAGGTACACGAGCACATCGAACATGGATTTACTATACCCCAGCGCCGCGCGGTGTCGGTCAGCGCCGCGGCTGGCGCTGGAACCGCTGGCCGGGCAGGCGTGCGATCAGTCCGTCGAGTTCGAGCCCGAGCAGGCGGGTGCTGAGTTCGGCGGCGCCAAGCCCGGTGCGGGCGGCGAGGGCGTCGAGCGTCAACGGGTCGAAACCGAGTGCGGCGAGCAGCGGATCGTCGGTCTGCGCCGGTGTCGCATCGGGCGCCGTGTCAGAAGGCGCGCCAGTCGCCGCGCCGGGCATCCGCAGCTCTTCGAGAATGTCCTGCGCCGTCTCGACCAGCTTCGCACCCTGCTTGATCAGCGCGTGGCAGCCGCGCGACTGCGGCGAGTGGATCGAGCCGGGGATTGCGAACACGTCGCGCCCGGCCTCGTTGGCGAGGCGCGCGGTGATCAGCGAGCCCGACTGCAGTGCCGCCTCGACCACCAGCGTGCCGCGCGCCAGCCCCCCGATGATGCGGTTGCGGCGCGGGAAATTCGGCGCCATCGACGGCGTGCCGAGCGAGTATTCGCTGACGATCAGACCGGTGGCAGCAATCCGATGTGCGAGGGCGAGGTTGCGCCGCGGATAGACGATGTCCAAGCCAGTGCCGACCACCGCGATCGTGCTCGCCGCGCCCTCCAGCCCGCCCATGTGCGCGGCCGCGTCGATGCCGAGCGCCAGGCCCGAGACGACGGTCAGCCCGGCGTGGCTCAGGTGGCTCGCGAACGCGCGCGCGTTGTCCGTGCCCTGCGGCGTCGGGTTCCGGCTGCCGACGATTGCGATCGCCGCGCGGCCCAACAACTCGATCCGGCCCTGCACATAGAGCAGAAGCGGCGGATCGGGCGACTCGAGCAGCGCCTGCGGGTAGCGCGGGTCGTCGATGGTGATGGCGGCGCGTGGCTCGGCCGCGTCGGCGTTCAGCCAAGCGAGCGTGGTGTCGATCAGCGCGGTGAGCGTGTCGGTGCCGGTGTCGAGTGCGGTCGAAGCGGCCGGGCCGACGATGTCACGCCGCGCAGCGGCAGAGGCCGCGATCACCGCCTGCGGCGAACCGAACGCCGCCAGCAGCTTGCGCGCCGACTCACGCCCGAGCGCCGGTGTTTCCAGCAGACGCAACCAAGCGCCGAGTTCGTCGCGATCGATCACGCTGAGTGAGCTGGCTCAGGGCCGGCCGTGCCTGCCGATCGTCGTGCGTCCGGTCGCCTCAGGGTTGGGCGAAGCGGTCGCCGGCCGACACTGGATCCTTGACCGACAGGATCAGCGCATACGACACCCGGTCGAACACGCGGAACACGAACAGCATGCCGTGGCGTTCGTCGGGCAGCTTGATCGTCGGCCGGCCCGCATCGGTCTTGTCGACCACGCGTGCGCCGTTGCGGATCAGCGCCAACACGTGGCCGCGCTCCATGCCGTCGCGTGCGCCGCGGTTGAGCGCGACGACCTGGTTCTGCCCGGCCGTCAGCGCGTCACCGTAAAGCGAGACGATTTGGCCCTCCATCAGGCCCTGCGGGGCGTGCGGGGCGTAATTGGTGTACTCGCGGGTCGGCACCAATGCGAGCCGGTCGCCGATGCCGGCTTCCTGGCGCACGTTCGTCACTCTGAACGTGGCGGGCACGATCTCGGATTTGCCCGCCGGGTCGACCCGCGTCTCGCCCTGCTTGACGTACTCGGCCGAGCCGACGTGGACGGCCTCGTAGCCCAGCAGTTCCTTGGTGGTCGGGTCGAGCAGTGGCTTGGGCTGGCGGAAGATGCGGTAGTCGGTGCCGTTGCTCAGGTCGCCACGCACGTAGGCGGTGTCGCCGCGCGCCAGAATCACACGCCCCTCCTGGGTCGCGACGATGCGCGGCGCGGCATCGAGCTCGTTGC
>JANXVK010000460.1 GCA_025351675.1 Rhizobacter sp. | reverse complement strand
CGCCAGGCCGATCTCTACCTGTCGCAACAGGAAATGCGTGCGGTGCTGCACCGCGACCGCGTCAAGGCGCGCATCGTGCGCTACGACAAAAAGGGTCGGCCCGAAGGGCGCGTGCTCGAGATCCTCGAGCGCAAGAAGGCGCCGATCATCGGCCGCCTGCTGCACGAAAGCGGCGTCTGGCTGGTTGCACCCGAAGACAAGCGCTACGGGCAGGACATCCTGATCCCGAAGAACGCGATCGCGAACGCGAGCGCGGGGCAGGTCGTCGCGATCGAACTGACCGAATCGCCTTCGATGTACTCGCAGCCCGTGGGCCGCGTGACCGAAGTGCTCGGCGAGATCGACGACCCCGGCATGGAGATCGAGATCGCGGTGCGCAAGTACGAAGTGCCGCACCAGTTCTCGGCCGAGACGCTGGCGCAGGCCGCGACCTTGCCCGACAAGATCCGCGCGATCGACCGCAAAGGCCGCATCGACCTGACCGACGTTGCGCTGGTCACGATCGACGGCGAAGACGCCCGCGACTTCGACGACGCCGTGTACTGCGAGCCCGCCAAGATCGGCCGCGTCAAGGCCAACAACGGCTGGCGCCTGATCGTCGCGATCGCCGACGTAAGCCACTACGTGAAACCGGGCGAGCCGATCGACGACGACGCCTACGAGCGCGCGACCTCGGTCTACTTTCCGCGCCGTGTGATCCCGATGCTGCCCGAGAAGCTCAGCAACGGCCTGTGCTCGTTGAACCCCTACGAAGACCGCGTCGCGATGGTCTGCGACATGCTGATCACGGCTAGCGGCGAGATCCACGCATACCAGTTCTTCCCGGCGATCATCTGCTCGCACGCACGCTTCACCTACAACGAAGTCGCGGCGATCCTCGCGAATACGCGTGGCCCCGAGGCTGCGAAGCGCAAGGAACTCGTGCCCGATCTGCTGCACCTGAACGAGGTCTACCGCGCGCTGCTGAAGGAGCGCAACAAACGAGGCGCGATCGATTTCGAGACCACTGAGACGCAGATCGTCTGCGACGAGAACGGCCGCATCGAGAAGATCGTGCCGCGCACCCGCACCGAGGCGCACAAGCTGATCGAAGAAGCGATGCTCGCCGCGAACGTGTGCTCGGCCGACTTTATCGAGCGCTCGAAGCACCCTTCGCTGTACCGCGTGCACGAGGGGCCGACGCCCGAAAAGAAGACGCTGTTGCAGAACTACCTGCGAGCCCTCGGCCTCGGCCTGTCGATCAGCGACGACCCGAAACCCGCCGAATTTCAGGCGATCGCGCATGCGACGAAAGACCGCCCCGACGCGATGCAGATCCACACGATGTTGCTGCGCTCGATGCAGCAGGCGATCTACACCGGCATCAACAGCGGCCACTTCGGCCTGGCTTACGAGGCCTACACGCACTTCACGAGCCCGATCCGGCGTTACCCGGATCTGCTGGTGCACCGCGTGATCAAGGCGCTGCTCGGCGGCAAGCGTTACCACCTCGTCACCGGCGCGAGCAACCCGGCGCCGAGCAACCGCAAGACGACCAAGCCGGCGCGCCAGGCCACGGCCGAAGAAGAGAAGTGGGAGGTCGCCGGCGTGCACTGCAGCGTCAACGAACGCCGTGCCGACGAGGCCTCGCGCGATGTCGAAGCCTGGCTGAAGTGCCGCTACATGCGGGAGCACCTCGGCGAGGAATACGGCGGAACGGTCAGCTCGGTCACGAGCTTCGGACTGTTCGTGCAGCTCGATGGCTTGTACGTCGAAGGCCTGGTCCACATCACCGAGCTCGGCGGCGAGTATTACCGCTTCGACGAGGTGCGCCAAGAGCTTCGCGGCGAACGCAGCGGCGTGCGTTACGTGGTCGGCTCGCGGGTGCGCGTGCAGGTGAGCCGCGTCGACCTCGACGGTCGCAAGATCGACTTCCGCATGGTGCGCGAAGGCGAGGACGACGCGACGCTCTTGCGCTCGAAGCGCGACAAAGCGAACGCGACCGCGGCCGGCGAACTAGCCCACGTCAAGGAGACCGATCGCGCCGTCAAGGCCGTGACGAAGAAGAAGGCGCAGAAGGCACGCAGCGGCAGCGCAGGCGTCACGACGCGTCCGGTGCGGGCGGCCAAGTCGGCGGCGCACAAGTCAGGCGGGCGAGCGTCGGGCGGCAAGCCGTCGACGCGGCGCTGAGCGCGGCACTATTCAACAACCGAGAGAGACAGATGACGATTCGATTTGACGGTCGCGTGGCCATCGTGACCGGCGCCGGCGGCGGCTTGGGCCGGCTGCATGCACTGGCCTTGGCGGCGCGCGGCGCGAAGGTGGTGGTGAACGACTTGGGCGGCACGCTCGATGGCACCGGCGGCACGCCGAAGGCGGCCCAGGCGGTAGTCGACGAGATTCGCGCGGCCGGCGGCGAGGCGATTGCGAGCGGCGCGTCGGTGACCGATGCCGCGGCGGTCGAGGCGATGGTCGATGAGAC
>JANXVK010000456.1 GCA_025351675.1 Rhizobacter sp. | reverse complement strand
ATGTTCGCGTATTCGGCGAGGAAGAACATCGCGAACGCCATGCCCGAGTACTCGACCATGTGGCCGGCGACGATCTCTGACTCGCCTTCGACGACGTCGAACGGATGCCGGTTGGTTTCGGCCAGGCCCGAGATGAAGTAGACAACGCAAATCGGCAGCAGCGGCAGCCAGTTCCATGACAGGAAGGTCAGCCCCCGATCGGCCAGCATGCCCTTGCCCTGGGCGAGCACGATCTCGGTGACGTTCAGGCTGCCGCTGACCATCAGCACCACGACCAGGCAGAAGCCGATCGCGATCTCGTAGCTGACCATCTGCGCCGACGCGCGCATCGCACCGAGGAACGCGTACTTCGAGTTCGAGGCCCAGCCCGCGATGATCACGCCGTAGACCTCGACCGAGGTGATCGCCATCAGCAGCAGCAGGCCGGCGTTCAGATTCGACAGCGCGGCTTCGGGGCCGAACGGAATCACGACCCACGCAGCGAGGGCTGGCATGATGGTCATCACCGGACCGAGGAAGAACAACGGCTTGTTCGCGGCGCTCGGGACGATGATCTCCTTGAAGATCAGCTTCACCGCATCGGCGATCGGCTGCAGCAGGCCGAGCGGGCCGACCCGGTTCGGGCCCGGCCGGATCTGGCTCCAGCCGATGGCCTTGCGCTCCCACAGCGTCAGGTAAGCAACGCAGAGCATCAGCGGGATGATCAGCGCGACGATCTTGACGACCGTCCAGACGAGCGGCCACACAGGGCCGAGGACGGATGCACCGAAGGTGGTGATCGAGTCGAGCATGGTCAGGCTCTCTCGACGGTGATCGCGCCGAACATCGCGCCGAGGGCGGCGGTGTCGGGGTGGCCAGCGGGGACACGCACCGCGGTGGCAGCGAGCGTCGCGTCGAGACGCGCCGGCAGCACGGCCTGCGCCGCGCCCTGCGAGACGCGCACCTTGTCGCCCGCGTTCAGCCCGAGTTGCGACCAGAGCGCTTGCGGCAGGTTCGCGAACGGCGCGCGCGCGTCAGCGGTGAGTTGCAGCGAGGTCGCGCGGCGCACCAGCGAATCGGTCGCGTAGATCGGCACGTCGGCCACGCGTTCAAACGTCGGCTCAAAGCCGCCTGGGGTGGCAGTTGCGGTCACGTTCGCGCTGGTCTGATTGCTCAGACGCGCCGCGATCGTCGTCACGTCACCGAGCGCCTCGGCCCGCACCTCTTCCGAGGTCTCGAAGTCGAAGCCCTTCAACGCCAGCAGGTTGCCGAGCACGCGCAGCACTTTCCAGGCCGGGCGCGTCTCGCCGAGCGGTTTCACGACGCCGTGGAAGCTCTGCACACGACCTTCGGCGTTCACGAACGTACCCGAGGTTTCGCTGAACGGGGCGATCGGCAACATCACGTCGGCGAACTCGTGCGCGACGTTCTTGAACGGTGTCAGGACGACGACCATTTCGGCCGCCTGCATCGCCGCGCTGGCGGCGGCGGCGTTGGCGGCATCGAGCGTCGGCTCGACGTTCAGCAACACGCAGGCCTTCAGCGCCGGACCGGCCAGCATCTGACCCGCGTTCAGCCCGCCGCGCTTCGGCATCGCGCCGACGAGTTGCGCGCCAACCGTGTTCGCGGCTTCGGTCAGGTAGCCGACGCTGGCACCCGTCTGCGCGCCGATCCAGTTCGCGAGCGACAGCAACGCGCTCGCCTGCGGGTGTTGCGCGGCGGCGTTGCCGAGCAGGATCGCCTTGCGTTCGCCGCTCGCGAGCGAGGCGGCGATCGCCTTCGCTTCGCCGGTAGCGTTGCCGGTCATCGGCGATTGCGCGCCTTCGTTTGCACCATTTGCGGCGCCAATCGCGGTGGCAATGTCGGCCAGCGCCTGCACCCAGCCGCTTGGCGCGACCGAGCTCGTCGACGCCATCGTCATCAGCCAGTCGTCGTGCGCGGCATTGAGGCTGTGCACCTTCGCGCCCTTGCGCGTGGCTTGGCGGATGCGCTGCGCGAACAGCGGGTGGTCCTTGCGCAGGAACGAGCCGACGACAAGCACGCGCTGCAGGGTCGACAGCGACGCGATGCTGGTGCCGAGCCACCGGGCCGAAGGCGAGCCGGCGACCGCCGAAGGCGAGCTCGCGACATCGCCATCGACATTTGCGAAGTCGGCATGACGCGTGCGGAAATCGATGTTGTCGCTGCCGAGACCGCGCACCAGCTTCGCGAGCAGGTGCAGTTCCTCGACCGTGCTGTGCGCCGAGCCGATCGCGCCGATGCTGTTCGCACCGTGATCGACCGAGATCTGCGTCAGCCCGCGGCTCACGTACTCGAGCGCGGTCGACCAGTCGACCGCCTTCCACGCACCGCCTTGCTTGATCATCGGCGTGGTCAGGCGCTCGGCGCCGTTCAACGCCTCATACGAAAAGCGGTCGCGGTCGGCGATCCAGCATTCGTTGACGTCCTCGACCTCGAGCGGCACCACGCGCATCACCGCGTTGTTCTTCACTTGCACGATCAGGTTGGAACCGGTGCTGTCGTGCGGGCTCACGCTCTTGCGGCGCGAGAGCTCCCAGGTGCGTGCGCTGTAGCGGAACGGTTTGCTGGTGAGTGCGCCGACCGGGCAGACGTCGATCATGTTGCCCGACAGCTCGGAGTCGATCGTGTCGCCGGCGATCGTCGTGATCTCGGCGTGCTCGCCGCGGTGGATCATGCCCAGCTCCATCACGCCGGCCACTTCCTGGCCGAAGCGCACGCAGCGGGTGCAATGGATGCAGCGGCTCATCTCCTGCATCGAGATCAGCGGGCCGACATTCTTGTGGAAGACGACGCGCTTCTCCTCAAAGTAGCGCGTGCTGGATGCGCCGTAGCCGACTGCGAGATCTTGCAGCTGGCACTCGCCGCCTTGGTCGCAGATCGGGCAGTCGAGCGGGTGGTTGATCAGCAGGAACTCCATCACGCCCTTCTGGGCCTGGAGTGCCTTCGCGCTCTTGGTGCGCACGATCATGCCTTGCGTGACGGGCGTGGCGCAGGCCGGCATCGGCTTCGGCGCCTTCTCGACGTCGACGAGGCACATGCGACAGTTGGCCGCGATGCTGAGTTTCTTGTGATAGCAGAAGTGCGGGATGTAGGTGCCGGCGTTGTCGGCGGCATGCATGATCATGCTGCCCTCGACAACCTCGACCTTCTTGCCATCCAGTTCGATTTCGATCATGAGTTGTTGAGCCCCAAGGCCATCGCTTTGCTCTGTCCGCCCCCCGAGGGGAGCAAGAAGGCTTGGGACGTCCCGGCGACTTCTTTGGACGCCCTAACCGCCACCCTTGCGGTCTTGTGCTCGATCAGGTGAACGAACTCGTCGCGGAAGTGCTTGATCATCGCGCGCACCGGCATCGCCGCCGCGTCGCCCAAGGCGCAGATCGTGCGGCCCTGGATGTTGTCGAAGGCAGCATGATCATGCACGCCGCCGACAAGGGCGGCACCTACATCCCGCACTTCTGCTAT
>JANXVK010000246.1 GCA_025351675.1 Rhizobacter sp. | reverse complement strand
TCGCAACTTCGCGGCGGGCATGAGCGGCGGCGTGGCCTACGTGTACGACGAAGACGGCAGCTTCGCGTCGCGCTGCAACACGGCGATGGTCTCGCTCGGCAAGGTGCTGAGCGCGGCCGAGCAGGAGGCCGAGAAGGCGCACTGGCACAACGGCCAGTCCGATGAGGCGACCCTGAAGAAGCTGCTCGAGGACCACCACAAGTGGACCGGCTCGCTGCGCGCGCGCCACATCATGGACCACTGGGTCGAGTCGCGCGCGAAGTTCGTCAAGGTGTTCCCGAACGAGTACAAGCGCGCGCTCGGCGAACGCGCGGCGAAGGCGTTGATGCTCGCGAGCGAATCGAAGGCGGTGCAAGAAGCCGATACGACGATCTCGAAAGCGAAGAACAAGTCGGTGCCTGCGAAGTAAGCGGCCCTCGAACAACAACACACACGCAGACCATCATGGGAAAAGTCACCGGCTTCATGGAATACGAGCGGCTCGAAGAGGGCTACGCGCCCGTTGCCGAGCGCAAGACGCACTACAAGGAATTCGTCATCGGCCTCAAGGAAGACGAGGCCAAGATTCAGAGTGCGCGCTGCATGGACTGCGGCACGCCGTTCTGCAACAGCGGCTGCCCGGTCAACAACATCATTCCGGACTTCAACGACCTGGTGTACCGCGCCGACTGGAAGAACGCGTTCGCGGTCCTCGACTCGACCAACAATTTCCCTGAGTTCACCGGCCGCATCTGCCCGGCGCCGTGTGAGGCAGCGTGCGTGTTGAATGTCAACGACGATGCGGTCGGCATCAAGAGCATCGAGCACGCGATCATCGACAAGGCTTGGGCCGAGGGCTGGGTCACCCCGCGTTTGCCGAAGCAGAAGACCGGCAAGAAGGTGGCGGTCGTCGGCTCCGGCCCGGCGGGCATGGCGGCCGCGCAGCAGCTCGCGCGCGCCGGCCACGACGTGACGCTGTTCGAGAAGAACGACGCCATCGGCGGCCTGCTGCGTTACGGCATCCCCGACTTCAAGATGGAGAAGTCGCACATTGACCGCCGCGTCAAGCAGATGGAGGCCGAGGGCGTGACGATGCGCACCGGCGTGCTGGTCGGCAAGATGCCTGAAGGCATCAAGGTCACCAACTGGGCCAAGGAAACGATCACGCCCGACCAGCTGAAGGCCGAGTTCGACGCGGTGCTGCTGACCGGTGGCGCTGAACAATCCCGTGACCTGCCGGTGCCGGGCCGCGAGCTCGACGGCGTGCACTTTGCGATGGAATTCCTGCCGCAGCAGAACAAGATCAATGCCGGCGGCAAGGTCAAGGCGCAGCTGCGCGCAGATGGGAAACATGTCGTCGTGATCGGCGGCGGCGATACCGGCAGCGACTGCGTCGGCACCAGCAACCGCCACGGCGCGGTCAGCGTCACGCAGTTCGAGCTGCTGCCGATGCCGCCGGAAACCGAAAACAAGCCGCTCGTCTGGCCGTACTGGCCGATCAAGCTGCGCACCTCGTCGAGCCACGAAGAGGGCTGTGAGCGCGAGTTCGCGATCGCGACCAAGGAGTTCATCGGCGGCGAGGGCAAGGACAAGGGCAAGGTCAAGGCGCTGAAGTCGGTTCGCGTCGAATGGCAGGGCGGCAAGATGGTCGAGGTGGCGGGCTCGGAGCAGATCCTGCCGGCCGACTTGGTGTTGTTGGCGATGGGCTTCGTCAGCCCGGTTGCCAGCGTGCTCGAAGCCTTCGGGATCGAGAAGGATGCACGCGGCAACGCCAAGGCGACGGTGGGCGTGGTCGGCGGCTACGCGACCAACCTCGAGAAAGTGTTCGCCGCCGGCGACATGCGGCGCGGCCAATCGCTGGTCGTCTGGGCGATCCGCGAGGGCCGACAGGCGGCGCGCGCGGTCGATGTCTTCCTGATGGGCACGAGCGAACTGCCGCGCTGAGTTGTTGCATCGAGACAAGACATATGAGCGTCCGCAGCCAGCGGATGCGACCACAGGGGTCGCGTGAGAGAATCGTTTTCAATCGAAGACGCCCGATTTCGGGCGCCGTCGCGTTGTCGCCAGCAGCAACATCGTCTCACGCATGCAGAGTGACTCCCCACCAACGAACACCGATCACGCCAGCGCCGACGCGCTGATCGCGATCGACCACGTCACGTTCGGCTACGACCCGAGTCGCAACATCCTCAACGACATCTCGATGCGCTTCGGCCGTGGCCAGGTCACCGCGATCCTGGGCGGCTCGGGCTGCGGCAAGACGACGGTGCTGCGGCTGATCGGCGGCGTGCACCCGGTCGGCAAAGGCAGCGTCATGTTCGACGGCGAGCCGATCGACACCCGCAACGCCGCGCAGCTCTACAACCTGCGCCGGCGCTTGGGCATGCTGTTCCAGTTCGGCGCGCTGTTCACTGATTTGTCAGTGTTCGAGAACGTCGCGTTCCCGCTGCGCGAACACACCGACCTCGACGACACGATGATCCGCGACATCGTGCTGATGAAGCTCAATGCCGTCGGCCTGCGCGGCGCGGCCAAGTTGCGCATCTCCGAAATTTCGG
>JANXVK010000245.1 GCA_025351675.1 Rhizobacter sp. | reverse complement strand
GGCTAGCTGTGATGTCCCAATAGGTTGTTCACCTGAAGGAGTCTGGGAGACTGGAGTTACGCCGCTTCAGGACTCACAGAAAGGACGACCGGGTGAACAGCCACAAGAATGCCAGATTGACCGTTGAAGGGCGCAAGTTGTTGATCGAGCGGATTGCGGTGATGGGGCTGATGCCGGCGGCCGAGGCCGCCGGCATCAGCCTGCGCACGGCCAGGAAGTGGCTCAGACGCTTCGAGCAAGAAGGGCTCGATGGACTGACCGATCGCAGCTCGCGTCCGAGCCGCACTCGCAGCACCGTGGACGAAGCGCTGCAGCGCTCGATCGAGCAGTTGCGCCGGCTTCGCATGCCCATGCGGCGCATTGCCGAGTTGGTGGGCCGAAGCGTCTCGACCGTGGCTCGCTGGCTGGCACGGCTGGGTCTGTCCAGCCTGAAGGCGCTCGACCCCGTTCGCCCCGTCGTGCGCTACGAGCACATCGCGCCCGGAGAGATGCTGCACATGGACACGAAGAAGCTCGGTCGCATCGTGCGCCCCAGTCACCGCGTCACCGGCGATCGGCGCGATTCGGTGACCGGTGCGGGCTGGGAGTTCGCGCACGTGGCCATCGACGACCACTCTCGGGCCGGCTTCGTGCAGATGCACGCCGACGAGCGCAAAGGCTCGGCCGCGGAGTTCCTCAAGACAACCGTTGCCCGCTTCGCTGCCCAAGGCGTGAAGATCAAGCGGCTGTTGACCGACAACGGCCCGGCCTACCGCTCCCAGCTCTTCAACAAGACCTGCCAAGCGCTGGGTATCAGGCACACCTATACGCGCCCCTACACGCCGCAGACCAACGGCAAGGCCGAACGCTTCATCCAGACCTGCCTGCGCGAGTGGGCCTACGGCCGGCTCTGGCACACCAGCGCGGAGCGCACTTCCTGGTTGCCCGTCTTTCTCGACTACTACAACAACCGCCGCGCTCATTCGGCGCTCGGCTACAGGCCTCCCGCATCTCGACTCGGTGAGAACAACCTATTGACCATCAACAGCTAGACCTTCCTGATCCACCACAACGGCATGGCGACCTCGACCGCGCTGTACCGCAAGCTGGCCTACAACCCGATGACTCGATTTCGAGTACGTCGGCCAAGTCGTCGACGTGCCGATGCCACTTGCTCGGCAAGAAAGGCCTCGCGCCGAAGACGCTGCCCGAACTCGTCTCCTGCGTAAAGGCCAGCGGCCGCAGCATGAACCTCGCGCACGCCGGGCTCGGTGCGGCGTTGAACGCGCTGCTCGGCGGCCAGCTCGACCTGCTGTGCGATCAGCCCACGCAAACCTTGCAGCACATCAAGGTCGGCACGGTGCAGCTCTACGGGGTGACGGCGCTGGAGAACATCCCGAGCCTGCCGAGCGCGCCGACGTTGAGCGAGGGTGGGCTGAAGTGCTTCGAGGTCAAGGTCTGGCACGGCGTGTATGCGCCGAAGGGCACGCCGCGCGCGGCGATCGAGAAGTTCAACGCGGCTTTGCGCGTCGCGCTGAAAGCCCCGACCTTCGCGACCCGCATGACCGAGCTGGGCGCGGTGATCGTGCCCGAGAGCAAGCAGACGCCCGAGGGCCTGAACACCTGGCTGCAAAGCGAGATCGACAAGTGGGGGCCGGTGATTCGCGCCGCGGGCGTCTACGCCGACTGAAGCGTTTGGCTCAGCCTTTCACCGGGTAGGCCAGCTTCGGGTACCAGTCGGTGCCGCGCCCGCCGGGCGTGAGGTCGAGGATGTTCCACAGCGGCGTTGGGTCGGGCGCGCCGCGCGGGTTCTGCTCCGGGTCTTGCGTGCCGCCGAGTTCGGAGGCCCAGAAGTGATGCACCCTGCCGTCGCGCTTGACCCAGACATCGAGCGCCGGCCACTCGTCGCCTTCGGGCGAGAGGCCGCGGTAGTCGCGCGCGAAGTCGTCGCCCGCCGTCATGAAGAACTTCAGGTTGCGCCAACCGCGCTCGCGCGCGAACGCGAGCTGGCGCTCGACCGGCGAACGGCCGAGCACTGCGAACGCGACGCGCTGCGACAGGTCGCGCACCGGCACGTCCGGCGCACCGAGGAACGCGGTGCACATCGGGCACGCGCGTTCGCGCTGCGGGCCGTACATCCAGAAACAGGTGACGAGCGTGTCGTGTGGGCCGAACAAGTCGGCGAGCGCGAGCGTCGCGCCGTTCTCGTCCTTGAACGCGTACGCCGGCGGTTCGCCGCCGAGCGGCAGCGCGCGCCGCTGCGCGGCAACACGCTCGATCCGGCGGCGCAGCTCGATCTCTTCGGCGAGCAACGCGGTGCGGGCCGTGCGGTAGGCGGCGCTGTCGTTTGGGTAGGGCTTGCTGACAGCAGCGGCGAGTTCGGCGGCGGGCTGGAGGGGTGTCGTCATGTCGTGCTCCCGGGTTGGGTTCGAACGGGAAAGGCGGGCGCGCCCGGTGCGGTCGGCACGCTGGCGGCGCCCCTCGTCAGCACCACGTGCGTCGCGTGCGGCGACACCAACCGCTCGCTGCACCCGAAGCCCAGCGCACGCAAGTCGATCCCGGTGAACAGCGCCTCGCCTGTGCCGAGCAGCGCCGACGATTGGGCGAGGTGCAGTTCGTCGACCAAGCCGGCGCGCAGGTACTGCCGCACCGTCGCGACGCCGCCGCCGACGCGCACGTCACGCCCGTGGGCGGCCCCGCGGGCGAATGCGAGGGCGGCGTGAATGCCGTCGGTGACGAAGTGGAAGACCGTGCCGCCTTCCATCACGAGCGATTCGCGCGGGTGCTGTGTCAGCACGAACACCGGCACGTGGTACGGTGGGTTCGGGCCCCACCAGCCTTTCCATTCGTCGTCGGGCCACGCGCCGCGGATCGGCCCGAACATGTTGCGCCCGAGGATCCACGCGCCGACGTTCGCGAAGCCGCGCGCGGCGAAGTCGTCGTCCACGCCGGTCTCGCCGCCGCCCGCGCCGTGCATGGCTTGGAAGGTGCGCGTCGGTAATACCCATTCCATCAGCGCCGGGCCGCCGACGCCGAGCGGGTTGTCGAGGCTCTGGTCCGGGCCGGCGCCGAAGCCGTCGATCGAGATGCCGAAGCTGCTGACGATGAGTCGGGACATGCGGGTTCCGTCCGTGTGGTGTGCGTAGGAAGACACGCCGATCGGCGCCGACCTGGATCGACGACGCGCCCGTCAGCCGTTCAAAAGCTTCTCCATGCGCTTCTTCGCGAGCCGCTTGACGACCACCTTCTCCAGCCCGTTGCTGTCGTCGTACAGCTTGGTGCCTTCGGCGGCGCAGGCCACTTGGCGAGCCGTGAGCTCGGCCGGCGGCAGGCGCTTCTGCGCTTCCAGCGCTTGGTTGGCGAGCGCGCGGGCCTGCCTCTCGTCGCTGTTGCCGTGCAGATAGGTGTCGCCGACAAACGCGGTGCCGGCGATCAGCCGCTCCAGCAGCAACGCACGCGGTGCTTCGTTGCCGGCCATGACCTGCTTTGCCAGCGCCTGCGTGTTGGCTTCGAGCGCCGCTACGCACTCCGCCGCGTGCAGGTCGCGCGGGGAAGGCGGTTGATCGGCGTCGGGTGCGGCGTGCGCGAGCGACAGGCTGGTGGCGCAGAGAAGGGCGATGGCGAGAGTCTTCATGGCGTGATGACGTCAGGAGGTCGTGGCAGTCAGGCACGAGCGTAGCGCGAACCGCGCAGGGGCCGCGGTTGCAGTTTGAAACCCCCACGGCGGAGTGTTCGCCACGATAGACGATGGTGGAAATGGACACACGCGGGAGGACGCGGACATCGGCGACCGGCGCGCGCAGGCGTAGCCGCTCGAACGGGGCCTGCCGCCGCGGCGCGGCGTGGCGGGTCGATACTTCACCATGACCCACACCCTGCGCGCGCCACGCTAAGCCACGATGCGGCTGGCCCTGTTCGACCTCGACCACACGCTGCTCAGCGCCGACAGCGACGTGCTGTGGTTCGAGTTCATGATCAAAGAGGGCCGCCTCGCGTCCCAGTTCAGCGAGCGCTATCAGGACATGGCGCTGCGCTACGACGCCGGTACCGTCACCCCGGTCGACTACTGCGAGTTTCACGCGCGCGCGCTCACCGGCCTCACGCCGGCCGAACTGCAGCCGCTGCGCGAGCGCTTCTTCGAGGGCTGGGTGCGCCCGCGCATCCCCGACGATTCACGTGCGCTGCTGCAGCGCCGCCGCGAGCTCGGCGAGACGCTGGTGCTGACGACTGCGACGAATCGCGTCGTCAGCGAGCTGACCGCCGTCGACCTTGGCGTCGACCACTACCTCTGCACCGAGCTCGAACAGGCCGGCGACGGCCGCTACACCGGCCGCACCGCCGGCACGCCGAACATGCGCTCGGGCAAGATCGACCGCCTGCGCCAGTGGCTGCGTGAAGCCGGCCACCCCGAGCAGTTGCTTCCAGAGGCCAGCTTCTACACCGATTCGATCAACGACCTCGCGCTGCTCAGCGCCGTCAAGCGCCCGATCGTCGTCGACCCCGACCCGCGGCTCGAATCGACCGCGCACCGCAAGGGCTAGACGGTGCTGCGGCTGAACCGGTAGGTCGTGAACGCGCCGCCGCGTGATCTGCCGGTCGTCGCCGTCAGGCCGCTGGCGCCCGAGCCGCCGCCCGTGCCCGAACGCCGCGGGCCAGAGCACTGATCAGATGCCGGTCGGCTGCTGCAGCAACGCCTTGGCCGCTTCGATCCGAAGGGCCAGCGCGACGGTGTCGTCGTTCATCACCTTGAGCAGGAATCGCCTCGGGTCGGCATCGGCGCCTGCCGCCGGCGGCCGATCGTCTGCGCGCGCACGAGCGGTGTCCGGCGCCACGGCCGCGATCGAGTGCGCTGGCGGTGCGCCCGCGCCGAGCCGCTGCAACGCGGCCTCGAACGCGGCCGGCTTCGTCACTTCGAACCCGTGCAGCAACGCGGCCTGACCTTCCTCGCTGGGCGCAACGTCGAGCCACGGCGTGTCGGCAAAGACCGGCGCGAGGTCGGGTGCGACGAATGCCGACCAGTTCTCGCCCGGCGCCTGACGCGCCGGCACTCCCCGGGCATGACCCTGCGGCTGCAGCGCCGACGCATCGGGCGCCGGCAGCAGGCGGATGCGGTGGGCGGCGATGTCCGGCAGAAACCGCACGCGCAAGCCTTCAAGAAACGCATGCGCCCGCGCGGCCGCGACCGGCTCGGCGAGCGAGAACCACAGCTGCAGTCCATCGGTGCCGGAGACGGCGATGGCCGGGGCCGGCAGTTCCAGCTCGGTCTGAACGCCGCGCCAGACCTTGGCCAGAACCTCCCAGCTCGCCGGCCGCGCCAGCTCGATCACCAGCGCGCGCACCGCGCCAGAACGGTCGATCAGCGCCGCTGACGAAGCGCTGCCCTCCGCGTCGGCCGCAGATCGGATGAGGTACAGGCGATGCAGCTCTGACTGCAGTCGGTTCATGGCAGTGCGCGCGAGGCCGGCGTGGAGATCGGGCGACTCTACCCGCTGCGGTCTCGACTCTCGCATCGGGGCGGGACGAACCGGGCGCCCGCGAGCGCCGGGCTCAGCGCATCCGCACGTTCGCGTGCGCCCGCGTCGCGTGCATGGGCGGCAGCACTACTTTTCCGTGCGGCACGCTTCCCGCGTATCGGCGAACGCGCTGCGCCCGAGTCAACGCCACAGGTCGCGTGCGTCACGCGCGCCGCCGCGCACGCGGACCGCGCGGCTTTCGACGGCTTCGCGGTCGCCGGTCCGGATCTCGGTCAGCGCCAGCACCGTCGACTCGACCACCAAGGTGGGTTCGGGCCCCGGGTCGTCGCGGCACAGGTCGGCACCGCCACTCTCGACGACCAGCCACCAGCGGCGCTCGCCGGCGTGCGCGTCGGTGAAGCGGAACTGAATCAGCACCGAACGGTCACGCCGGAACTCGTCGAGGCGCACGAAGCGGCGGATGTCCCACATCAGAAAGCCCGCGTCGAGTTGACCGCGCTTGAGGCGGCTGCCGATTCAGCGCGCGCCCCGTTCGCCGAGCGCCATGATGATGGGGCGCAACTCCTCGCCGGCGCCGCTCAGATGGTATTCAGCGGGCCCGCCGGCCGCACCGACGACTCGCTTGACGACACCGATATCCTCGAGCTTGCGCAAGCGCTGCGCCAGCAGCGATGCCGACATGCACGGCACGCCGCGGCGAATCTCGTTGAAGCGCGTGCTGCCACAGAGCAGTTCGCGCACGACCAACGGCGTCCAACGCTTACCGAACACTTCGGCGCCGCGGGCGACCGTGCAGAACTGGCCGTAGTCGATCATGAATCGAGACTGCAGCACCCGAGAGACGGTGCCCGCCTCGGCAGGTGCAATTTCTGGACTGGACCCGCCACCCGTTTGGAACGAAAGTCTCTCCAGCCGCTGATCCCCGGCGGACCTGGATGACAGGAGGCAGGCCCCTGCGCGACGGCCCGCTGCCGCGCTGCACCGGCCCGGTCTACGCGAAGATGGGCGACGCGGCCAAGGCGCTGGTCGCGAGCGTCGGCCTCAGCGGCGTCAACGTGGTGCGTGATGGCAAGGAGCTGCGTTCGCACAACCCGCACAACACGCTGGTCTACAGCATGGCGCCGTTCGACGCGAAGACGCAGGCCGCGCTGAAAGAGGTGGCCGCCGATTTCAACAAGATGCTGCCCGAGGGGTTTCTGGCCGCGTTCCGCGACGTGTCGATCGTCGAGATCGGGTTCTCGGGCAACGTGCTGCGCGAGTTCTACCGGATCGGGATGGACACGCGGGCCGCGGTCGACGTGGTGAGCGGGCAGCCGGTTACCGGCGGCAGGAACTGACCGGGTCAGACCGGCGCGGGCGACACGGTGCGCAGCACGGCGTCGATCAGAAACGCCTCCCAGTGCGCGAGCGCATCGGGCGTCTCCAGCTGCTCGCCGAGAAAGGCCGAGAGCGTGAAGCGGTTCGACAGGTAGAAGTAGCCCATCGACGCGATCATCAGGTAGACGTCGCGCGCGGCGACGTCGGCGCGAAACAGCTTTTGCGCCGCGCCGCGCGCCAGCACCTCGCCGAGCACGCTGACGGCCGGCGACGAGTACTCGCGCGCTCGCAGCGACTTCGAGATGTGCTTGCCGCGGTGCAGGTTTTCGGTGTTGAGCAGCGTGATGAACTCGGGGTGCTTCTGGTAGTGCAGCCACATGAAGCGGATCACCGCCTTCAGCGCATCGACCGGGTGCACATCGACCAGCGAAAGCTTCGACTCGGCCTCGTTGAAGCGCCGGTACATCTCTTCGAGCACGGCAATGAAGAGACCTTCCTTGCTGCCGAAGTAGTAATAGATCATCCGGTCGTACGACTTCGCCGCCTTCGAGATCTGCTCGACGCGCCCGCCCGCGAAGCCGTCCTTTGCGAACACCTTGGTCGCCGCGCGCAGGATGCTCTCGCGCGTGGCTGCGGCGGCCTGCGCTCGAACCCCGAGCGGCCGCGCAGCCATCATCGCCGCCAGTTCACGGCGGGCCGAGCGCCGGGCCGCTCCCGAGCCGGCTCGCGCCCCCTCGGGAGGTCGATTGGCGTACTCGCCAAGCGGGGGGTCGTCATGACTATTGCTCGGCGAACGCGCGCTCGATAACGAACGCACCAGGGGTCGACGTGTTGCCTTCCTTGAAGCCGCGCCCCTCCAACATGAGCTTCAGGTCGCGCAGCATCCCCGGGCTGCCGCAGATCATCACCCGGTCGTGCGCCGGGTCGAGCGCCGGCAGGCCGAGGTCGGTGAACATCTTGCCAGTCTCCATCAGCTCGGTCACGCGGCCCATGTTCTTGTAGGCCTCGCGCGTCACGGTCGGGTAGTAGCGCAGCTTGCTGCTGATCATGTCGCCGAGAAACTCGTGCGCCGGCAGGTGCTCGGTGACGAGGTCGTGGTACGCGAGCTCGTCTTTCGTGCGCACACCGTGCACCAGGATCACCTGCTCGAAGCGCTCATACGTTTCCGGGTCGCGGATGATGCTCATGAACGGCGCCAGGCCGGTGCCGGTCGAGAGCAGGTACAGGTGCTTGCCGGGCGTCAGGTAGTCGATCACCAGCGTGCCGGTGGGCTTCTTGCCGACGATGATGGTGTCGCCGACCTTGATGTGCTGCAGCTTGCTGGTCAGCGGGCCGTCGGGCACCTTGATGCTGAGGAACTCGAGGTGCTCCTCGTAGTTGGCGCTGACGATGCTGTAGGCGCGCAGCAGCGGCTTGGCGCCGACGCGCAGGCCGATCATCGTGAAGTGACCGTTCGAGAACCGCAGCGCCGGGTCGCGCGTGGTCGTGAAAGTGAACAGCTTGTCGGTCCAGTGGTGCACGCTCAGCACGGTCTCTTCGTTGAAGGCGCTCATGTCGGGTCCAGCAGAAGTGAAGGGGTTGTTCGGTTGCGCGGGCCAAATCGGCCATGTAGTATTCGCAACACTGTCGTTAAGTAAATACTACATGAAACGCTGGCTCGGAGCTGGCGTCAAGGTCTGGACATCAATCGTACCGCGATGACCGAACACACCAAGACCGACGGGCTGCCCGAAAGCATGCCGACCCCCGACGCCGCGCCGCAGGTGCGGGGCGGCTCGCGCCCGCGCAACGAGCGCATGGCCACCGACAAGATCGAGTGCAACGCTTGCCCGGTGCTGTGCCAGATCTCGCCCGGCAAGACCGGCGCCTGTGACCGGTATGCGAACGCGCACGGCACGCTGATCCGGGTCGACCCGGTCGTGCTGCTGCGGCGCACGCTGGCGAGTGCGGATGCGGCCCTGGTGCCTTTCGTCGCCCGCGGCGAAGAGGCCGACGTCGAACTTGCCGCCAATCCGCTCGCGTCACAGGACGAAATCTTCGTCACCGGCATCGGCTCCAGCACCACCTACCCCGACTACAAGCCCGCGCCGTTCATCGTCGCCTCGCAAGCGGCCGGCGTTGACATGGTGACCGTCGTCACCGAGGGCATCTTCAGCTACTGCAGCTACAAGGTGAAGATCGACACCGACCGCTGGCTCGGCCCCGAGCAGGCCAACGTGCGCTGCAAGGGCGAGGTCGTCGGCCATGTGACGACGGCTGAATACGGCTCGCAGATGTTGTCGCTCGGTGGCGTGCATCACCTGACCGGTGGCAGCACGAAAGAGGGCCGCATCACCTGCGAGATGATGCTGGCGCTCGGCAACAAGCAGCCGGTCGATCTGTCGATCGACGGCGGTGCGCAGATCGTGATCCAGGCCGGCAAGGCGCC
>JANXVK010000357.1 GCA_025351675.1 Rhizobacter sp. | reverse complement strand
GAAATCAACCCGGTGCACAACGCGCTCGTCAGCTTGCGCGACGTGGAGGCACTGCTGCGCGCGGCCGACGCCCGCGATGCCGAGCTCGCGGCCGGCCAGAGCCGCGGCTGGATGCACGGCATGCCGCAGGCGATCAAGGATGCCGCGGAGACGCAAGGCATTCCGAGCACGCTCGGCTCGCCGCTGCTGGCGCACCGCATTCCGGACCACGACGCGCTGATGGTCGCGCGCATGAAGGCGGCCGGCTGCCTCGTCATCGGCAAGAGCAACACGCCCGAGTTCGGCCTCGGCTCGCACACCTTCAACGAGGTGTTCGGCGTCACCCGCAATGCCTTCGACCCGAGCAAATCGGCCGGCGGCAGCAGCGGCGGCGCGGCGGTGGCGCTGGCGACGCGGATGCTGCCGGTGGCCGACGGCAGCGACTTCATGGGCAGCCTGCGCAACCCCGCCGGCTGGAACAACGTGTTCGGGCTGCGGCCCAGCCAAGGCCGCGTGCCGCAGTGGCCGGTGGCCGACGTGTGGGTCGCGCAGCTCGGCAGCGAAGGGCCGATGGGCCGCACGGTCGAAGACGTGGCGCGGCTGCTCGATGTGCAGTCCGGGCCGGATGCGCGCGTGCCCTTGTCGCTGGCCGCGCATGCGTCGTTCGCCGACGGTTTGAGCGAGGTCGGCGATGCGAAGGCGAGCGTCGGCTGGCTGGGCGACCTGAACGGTTACCTGGCCGTGGATCCCGGCATCCTCGAGGTGTGCGAGCAGGCGCTGAAACGCCTCGAAGGCATTGGCTGTGCGATTCAGCCGACCGCGCTCGGCCACTCGGCTGAAGCCGTCTGGGACGCGTGGCTGGTGTGGCGGCGCTGGCTCGTCGCCGCCCGCATCGCGCCTTTTCTGCTGAAGCCCGCGAACCGCGCGCTGATCAAGCCGGAAGCCTTGTGGGAGCACGACCAGGCGGCCGGCCTCACCGGTGCGCAGGTGCTGAACGCGAGTGCGCAGCGCACGGCGTTCTATCAACACCTGCTGACGCTGTTCGAGCGCTTCGACGTGCTCGCGTTGCCCAGCGCGCAGGTCTGGCCCTTCGATGCCGACCTGCGCTGGCCCGCGCAGATCAATGGTCGCGCGATGGACACCTACCACCGCTGGATGGAGGTGGTGATCTACGCCACCTTGGCCGGCCTGCCGTGCATCAGCGTGCCGGCCGGGTTCAGCGCGGCGGGCCTGCCGATGGGCCTGCAGCTGATCGGCAAACCGCAGGGCGACGCCGCATTGCTGCGGCTGGCACGGGCTTACGAGATCGCCGCCGACGAGGTGCTGCGGGTCAAACCCACCGCACCGTCGACAACTACGCCGTCAGCTTGAGCCCGACGATCCCGAGCATGATCAGCCCGAGGCACGCCAGCCGCATTGGCGCGGCCGAGTCGCCCATCAGCACGATGCCCAGGATCACGGTGCCGACGGTGCCGATGCCGGTCCAGACCGCGTAGGCGGTGCCGACCGGCAACTGCTTCATCGCAAGGCCGAGGAGCACGACGCTGGCGATCATCGCCGCGACCGTCAGCACGCTCGGCACGAGCTTGCTGAAGCCGTCGGTGTATTTCAGGCCGATGGCCCAGGCGATCTCAAAGAGGCCGGCGAAGAAGAGGAGTGTCCAGGGCATGCTCCGGAGTCTAGTGATGCCGGCCGAAACACGCGACTGTGGCGCGGCAACCACCCGGGCGATGCGCGGGTATCGCGGGCCGCAACGTCGGGGAGAGCACACGGTGAGCGAAACCACGAACAAGATCCGCATCGGTGTCGGCGGCTGGACCTTCGAGCCCTGGCGCGCCAACTTCTTCCCGACCGGTTGGCCGCATGCGCGCGAGCTCGCGTACGCGAGCCGAAAGCTGACCGCGATCGAGGTCAACGGCACCTGCTACAGCTCGCAGAAGCCGGCCACGTTCGCGAAGTGGCGTGACGAGACGCCGGACGACTTCATGTTCTCGCTGAAGGCCTCGCGCTTCGCCACGAACCGGCGCGTGCTGGCGGAAGCGGGCGAGTCGATCGAGCGTTTCGTGAACCAGGGCATCGCGGAGTTGGCGCACAAGCTCGGGCCGATCGTCTGGCAGTTCGCGCCGACCAAGCGTTTCGAGCCGGACGACTTTGAGGCGTTTCTGAAGCTGCTTCCGGAAAAGGTCGCCGGCCTGCCGCTGCGCCCTGTGCTCGACGTGCGACACGACAGTTTCAAGACGCCCGACTACCTCGCGCTCGCGCGCCGCTACCGCGCGGCGACGGTGTTCACCGACTCCGACGACTACCCGTCGTTCGCCGATGTCACCGGCGGGTTCGTCTACGCGCGCCTGATGCGCACCGACGCGGCGCAGCCCGACGGCTGCCCGCCGCAGTTCTTGGCCCCGCTCGCCGCCTGCGCGCACGTCTGGCGCGATGGCGCCGAGCCCGCCGGCCTCCCGCGCATCGAGCCGGCACCGGCGCCGGCCGCAGCGCGCGACGTGTTCCTGTACTTCATCAGCGGCGCGAAAGAGAAGGCGCCGGCCGCCGCGATGGCGCTGATCAAGGCGCTCGGCTGATGCTTTTGTGACAGCGGCCCGCGTCGCGCTCGCGCGATACTTGAGTCATGTCACAGGCCACCGATAGCGTCGCACCGCCGACACCCCCCCCCCATCTGCCGAGCGCCCGCCGCGGCCCGCCGCCACGATCGTCGTCGTGCGCGACGCCGCGGACCGCAGGTCGGGCATCGAAGTGCTGCTGTCGCGCCGCGCCGAGCGTGGCGACCACAACAGCGGCGCTTGGGTGTTTCCCGGCGGCATCGTCGACCCCGGTGACCGCCAAGCACACGACTGCTGCGCCGGCGTCGACGACACCGCGGCGAGCGCGCGCCTTGGCCTGCCCGCGAACGGGCTCGATTACTACATCGCCGCGGTGCGCGAGTGCTTCGAGGAGTCGGGCCTGCTGTTCGCGACCGACGCCTCCGGCGAGCTCGTCAGCCTCGACGACGACACCGGCAATCTGCGCAACGCCGAGCTCGCCGCGTGGCGCGGCCCGCTGCACCGCAACGAGCGCCCGCTCGGCGAGATGTGCCGCGCGTTCGGCCTCACCCTCGCGCTCGACCGGCTCGTCTACCTGAGCCACTGGCTCACGCCGCTGGCGCGGCCGAAGCGCTTCGACACGCGCTTCTTCATCGCCGCCGCGCCGACCTCGCAGACGGCGGCATTCGACGGCACCGAGATGGTCGAGCAGCTCTGGCTGCGCCCGGCCGAGGCGCTCGCGCGTGCGAGTGATCTCAAGCTGATGACGCCGACGCAGAAGACACTCGAACTCGTCGGCCAGTACCAGAATGTCGACGCGCTGCTCGCATGGGCGCGCGCGCCACGCGAGGTCGCGCTGATCATGCCGCGCGTCGCGAACGGCAAGCAGGGCATGCGCCCGGTGCTGCCTGATGAACCGGCCTTCGCCGAACTCGGCCGCATCGACCCGGCGGGCCACGGCAGTGGCTGCTACGACATCCAGGTGGCGACACCGGTGAAACTCTCGCCGCGGCTGATCAGAGTCACCGCGAACAACGGGAGCCTCATGACCGGGCCGGGCACCAACACCTACCTGATCGGCGGCGGGGTCAGCAACGAATGGGCGGTGATCGACCCAGGCCCGCTCGATGACGCACACGTCGACGCGATCATGGCGGCTGCGCCCGGCCCGATCCGCTGGATCTTCGCGACCCACACGCACAACGATCACTCGCCCGCTTGCGTGCCGCTCAAGGCGCGTTCCGGCGCGACGGTGTACGGCCGCATGCCCGCGCACGCCGAGTGGCAGGACGCGAGCTTCGCGCCCGATGTGCGCCTGAAAGGCGGCGAGCGTTTCGAGCTGCCCGCGCCGGACGGTCAAACCACCACGCTGCACGCGATCCACACGCCCGGCCATGCGTCGAACCACCTTTGCTACCGGCTCGAGGAAGAGAAGTTGCTGTTCACCGGCGACCACGTGATGCAGCTCTCGACCGTCGTGATCAACCCGCCCGACGGCGACATGTCGGCCTACATCGGCTCGCTGCGTGCACTGACCGAGCTCGATCTCGACTGGCTCGCGCCCGGCCACGGTTTCCTGATGGCGCAGCCGCAGCGCGCGATGGAGGCGATCGTCGCGCACCGACTCAAACGCGAGGCGAAGGTCGTCAACGCGCTGCGCGAGCTCGGGCCGGTCGACGCCGACGCGCTGCTCGCGCGGGTCTACGACGACGTCAAGCCGCAGTTGTTGGCAATGGCGATGCGCTCGCTGCGCGCGCATCTGTTCAAGCTCCGCGACGACGGCGTCGCGCGCGAAGTCGACGGCCGCTGGGGGCTGGCGGCGCGCTGAGCCGGTTCAGCCGCCCGACAACGCACGCGCATCGTCGCCTGCGCCGCGGTCGAGATGGGCGGTGCAGTTGAGCAGTTCGGCCCGATGCGGCGGGCGCGCGCTGATCAGGCTCAGGCTGGTGTTGCCGAGGTGCGTGGGCTGAAGCATGCCCGCGCCGAGTTGCACGTGGGCCGCGAGCAACGCGCGTATCACCAGCCCGTGCGTCACGACCGCGATCACGCCTCGCGAGGAACCTCCCAGCGCCTCGTGTCGCGCCACCAGGTGCGCGAACGCTTCGGCAACGCGCCACTCGAACGCCGCCGTCGATTCGCCGTTCGGCGGCGCCTCGGTCATCGTCAGCGGATCGATCGCCATGTCGTCGTAGGGCCGGCCGCGCCAGTCGCCGAAGTTGCGCTCCTGCAATAGCGGTGTGGTCTCGATCGCGGCACCGGTGGCTGCCGCGATCGCCTGCGCGGTGCGCAGCGCGCGCGGCAGGTCGCTGCTGACGATCGTGCCCACATTCATCGTGACCAGCCGCTGTGCGAGCGCTTCGGCCTGCGCGATGCCGCGTGTGCTCAAGGGCGTGTCGGGCGGTTGCAGCACACGCGCGACGTTCAGCGCGGTCTCGCCGTGGCGGATCAGCAGCAACGTCATGCGCGCGCCCTCGCGCTGAACAACCGATAGTGCTCGTCGTAGTGCAGCGTGCCGGTCGGTCCGCACATCGGTTGCAGCGCTTCCAGGTAGTCGTGTCGAAGGTCCGAGAGCGCGGCGGGCGTCAGCAGGTCGGTGTCGTACATGTCGCTGAACCAGTTCCAGAGTTGTGTCGGGGTGCGCTCGTGCGCAAGCGTCAGCGCCTCGAACTGCGACGAATCGAAGCCGGGGGCCAGCAGTTCGGCGATGCCGTTCTCGGAACGGAAGCGCCGATCGCCAAAGCGCATGCCGGCGAACTCGGCGCGTTGCGATGCTGCCGGATAGAGGCGGACGAACGCGTCCAGCACCGGGCTCGCCCACGATCGGGCACCGACCACGCCGGCGAGCATGCCGCCGGGTCGCAACACCCGGCGCAACTCGGCGATCACGGCCTCGGCGTCGTCCATCAACATCAGCGCAAGGTGGCTGGCCACCACATCGACCGATTCGGCGGGCAGCGCCAGCGCTTGCGCCTTGCCGCGCAGCAACGAGGCGCGGGCACCCAGCCGTGCGCGCGCGACGGCCAGCTCACCGTGGCTGAGGTCGATACCAATCAGCGTGTGTCGGCGATTCGAGTCGGCGAGCAGCCCAAGCAGATGGCCACCGCCGCAGGCCAGGTCGAGCACGGTCAATGCGCCGCGTTGTCGGGCAGCGTCGCGAGCAGCGCGTGGTACGTCGAAGCAAACGACACCGTGCCGCTCGTCACCGGCAGCGATGCGAACGACCGTGAGGTGACGCCCGGGTTCGTGTCGTGGTGGCCGGCAAGGTATCGTTCGGTCAGGGTCAGGGGCATCGGCGCAGCAGGGGAGTCATCGCAAATGATAGGCGTGGACGCGTCGCCGGAGTGCTTCACGATCATCTTCGAACCCTCGGGCCGCCGCTTCGAGGCGCCGGCCGGCGTTGCGCTGCTGCGGGCGGCGCGCGATGCCGGGTTCGTCCTCCCGAGCTCGTGCCGCAACGGCACGTGTCGCACCTGCATCTGCCGCCTCGTCAGCGGTCGCGTGCGCTATGGCGTCGATTGGCCGGGGCTGAGCGTGGACGAGAAGGCCGAGGGCTTCATCCTGCCGTGCGTGGCGATCGCAGAGTCGGCACTCGTGATCGACGCCGCGCGGCTGGTCGACCTCGACGTCGCGCCCTGAACCTCCGTCCGCCCGACGCTACATGCTCCGCCGGTACTGCCCACCCACCTCGAACAGCGCGTTCGTGATCTGGCCGAGCGAGCAGCAGCGCACGGCGTCCATCAGCACCTCGAAGACGTTGCGGTTGGCGATCACCGCCTGCTGAAGCCGCGCCAGCATCGCAGGTGAGTCGCTCGCGTGGCGGCTCTGGAACTCGGCCAGCCGCTTGAGCTGACTCTGCTTCTCCTCGTCGGTCGAGCGCGCCAGCTCCAGCGTGTCGGCGACCGGGTCGCCATGCGGGTTGCGGAAGGTGTTGACGCCGACGATCGGGTACTCGCCGGTGTGCTTCTGCATCTCGTAGTGCATCGACTCTTCCTGGATCTTGCCGCGCTGGTAGCCGGTCTCCATCGCACCCAGTACGCCGCCGCGTTCGGCGATCTTCTCGAACTCCTGCAGTACCATTTCTTCGACCAGCTCGGTCAGCTCGTCGATGATGAAACTGCCCTGGTTCGGGTTTTCGTTCTTCGCCAGGCCCCACTCGCGGTTGATGATCAGCTGGATCGCCATGGCTCTTCGCACGCTGTCTTCGGTCGGCGTGGTGATCGCCTCGTCGAAAGCATTGGTGTGCAGCGAGTTGCAGTTGTCGTAGATCGCGATCAACGCCTGCAGCGTGGTGCGGATGTCGTTGAACTGGATCTCCTGCGCGTGCAGGCTGCGACCGCTGGTCTGCACGTGGTACTTCAGCTTCTGGCTGCGCTCGTTCGCGCCGTAGCGGTCGCGCATCGCCACCGCCCAGATGCGACGCGCGACGCGGCCGAGCACGGTGTACTCCGGGTCCATGCCGTTGCTGAAGAAGAAGCTCAGGTTCGGCGCGAAGTCGTCGATGTGCATGCCGCGCGCGAGGTACGCCTCGACGAACGTGAACCCGTTCGAGAGCGTGAACGCGAGCTGCGAGATCGGGTTCGCGCCGGCTTCGGCGATGTGATAGCCGCTGATGCTCACCGAGTAGAAGTTGCGCACCTTGTGGTGCACGAAGTACTCGGCGATGTCGCCCATCACCTTGAGCGAGAACTCGGTGCTGAAGATGCAGGTGTTCTGGCCCTGGTCTTCTTTCAGGATGTCGGCCTGAACCGTGCCGCGCACGTTCTCCTTGACCCACGCGGTGATCTTCGCGGCCTCGTCGGCGCTTGGCTCGCGGCCGTTGTCGGCCTTGAACTTGTCGAGGTTCTGGTCGATCGCGGTGTTCATGAACATCGCGAGGATCGTCGGCGCCGGGCCGTTGATCGTCATGCTCACGCTCGTGGCGGGGTTCGTCAGGTCGAAGCCGGAGTAGAGCACCTTCATGTCGTCGAGGGTCGCGATGCTCACGCCGGAGTTGCCGACCTTGCCGTAGATG
>JANXVK010000342.1 GCA_025351675.1 Rhizobacter sp. | reverse complement strand
TAGGTGCCCGAGGGGTAGGTGAAGTTGGTCGGATCGTAGAACGCGTTCTCGTTCAGGCCCGGCTCGAGCTTGTCGAGCGGGTAGTTGTGCGGCACGTAAGCCGTCAACGATACCGTGCCGAACGGCACCGACTTGTCGGTGCCGGCGACCTTGAACACGCCGTTCTCGAACTCGATGTCGGTGTCGGCCGCTTCGAGCAAGTGCGCGGCGATCTTCTTGCCCTTGGCGATGATCTTGTCGACCGCCTTGACGATCGCGGTGCCGCCGACGCTCAAGCTACGGCTGCCGTAGGTGCCCATGCCGAACGGCACCCGACCGGTGTCGCCGTGCACGATCTCGATGTTCTCGACCGGGATGCCGAGCTTGGCCGCGACGATCTGCGCGAAGGTCGTCTCGTGGCCCTGGCCGTGGCTGTGCGAGCCGGTGAACACCGTCACGGTGCCGGTCGGGTGCACGCGCACCTCGCCGGCCTCGAACAGACCCGCACGCGCACCGAGCGCACCGGCGATGTTCGATGGCGCCAGGCCGCAGGCCTCGATGTAGCAGGAGTAGCCCATGCCGCGCTTCTTGCCCTTGGCTTCCGACGCGGCACGCCGCGCCGCGAAGCCGGCGACATCGGCCATCTCGGTCGCGCGATCGAGCAGCGCGTTGAAGTCGCCGGTGTCGTAGGTCAGGCCGACCGGTGACGCGAACGGAAACTCGGTGATGAAATTCTGGCGCCGGATTACCGCAGGGTCCATGTTCATGTCGCGCGCCGCCTGCTCGACGATGCGTTCCACGACATAGGTCGCTTCCGGCCGGCCGGCGCCGCGGTAGGCGTCGACCGGCGCGGTGTTGGTGAAGACCGCCTTCACCTCGGCGTAGATCGCGGGCGTCTTGTACTGGCCCGACAGCAGGGTCGCGTACAGGATCGTCGGCACGCTGGACGCGAAGGTCGAGAGGTACGCGCCCATGTTCGCGATCGTCTTCACGCGCAACGCCAGGAACATGCCCTTCGCGTCCATCGCGAGCTCGACCTTGGTGGCGTGATCGCGGCCGTGGGCATCGGTCAGGAACGCCTCGCTGCGGTCGGAGGTCCACTTGATCGGCCGGCCGACGTGCTTGCTGGCCCACACCAGCGCGGTCTCTTCGGCGTACAGAAAGATCTTCGAGCCGAAGCCGCCGCCGACATCGGGCGCGATCACGCGCACCTTCGATTCGGGCAGACCGAGCACGAACGCGCACATCAGCAGCCGCTCGACGTGCGGGTTCTGGTTCGCGACATACAGCGTGTAGCTCTCGTCATGGCGGGTGTAGCTCGCGTTCGCGGCGCGCGGCTCCATCGCGTTCGGGATCAGCCGGTTGTTGACGATGTCGAGCGTGCTCACATGCGCGGCCGTCGCGAAGGCCGCATCGGTCGCCTCCTTGCTGCCGTGGCCCCAGTCGTAGCAGACGTTGTTCGCGACCTCGTCGTGCACCGAGCCGGCATGGCCGTCGGCCTTCGTGATGTCGATCACCGCGGGCAGTTCTTCGTAGTCGACCTCGATCAGCTCGGCCGCGTCTTTCGCCTGCAGCAGCGTCTCGGCCACCACCATCGCGACCTGGTCGCCCACATGGCGGACCTTGCCCTGCGCCAGCACCGGGTGCGGCGGCTCCTTCATCGGAGAACCGTCTTTGCTGTGGATCAGCCAGCCGCACGGCAGGCCACCGACCTTGGCGTCGGCGAGATCCTGCCCAGTGAAGATACGGATCACGCCGGGCGCCGCCTTGGCCGCATCGAGCTTGATCGAGGTGATGCGCGCATGCGCGTGCGGCGAGCGCAGGAAGGCTGCGTAGGTCTGGCCGTGCATCACGACGTCGTCGGTGTACTGGCCAGCGCCGGTCAGGAAGCGCGCGTCTTCGCGGCGCTTCACCGATTGGCCGATGGGGCTGAGTGCGGACTGCGGGGGGTTGGAGAGATCGGTCATGGTGTTCTCCTCAAGCCGCCATGCTGGCTTTGGCACCAGACTGGCAGAACTGGATCGACTTCACGATGTTCTGGTAGCCCGTGCAGCGGCAGATGTTGCCGTCTAGGCCTTCCCGAATCTCGGCTTCGTTCGCGGTCGGGTTGTCAGCAAGCAGTTGCACCGCCGACATCACCATGCCCGGCGTGCAGAAGCCGCATTGCAGCCCGTGGCACTCGCGGAAGGCCTCCTGCATCGGGTGCATTGTTCCGTTTTGAGCCAGACCCTCGATCGTCGTGATCGCAGCGCCCTGCGCCTGCGCGGCCAGCATCGAGCACGACTTCACCGCGCGGCCGTTCAGGTGCACGGTGCAAGCGCCGCATTGCGCGGTGTCGCAGCCGACGTGCGTGCCGGTGAGTTGCAGGTTCTCGCGCAGGAGCTGCACCAGCAGCGTTCGGGGGTCGACGTTGACGCTGACGGCCTTGCCGTTGACGGTCAATGAAATGGGAACGCTCATGCTTGGTCTCCTGTGGGATTCGCGGGATGGATCGCGCTCGAACAACGCTTGGGCCATTGTTCGAGCACGCCGTGCCCTCGCACAGGGCGGGATTTCCCCAGGTGGAGAAGATCAGACCGCGCAGCTGCGGAAGCCGCAGAAACCTTCGTCGAAACCGGGCGCTTCGGCGTCACGCACCTGCTCGTGACGCAAGCGGCCGCGGGTCACGAACGAGGCGCCGCGCAGCACGCGGCGCGGCTGCGCACCAGCATCGCCCGATTGGCCCGGCGAAGCTGAAGACGGCGCCCCCGGATACGGCCGCAGCGTGCCGGCCGTCCATTCGCGCACATCGCCCCAATGGAATCCGCGCGTCGCACCTTGCAGCGCCGCCGCTTCCCACTCGGCCTCGGCAGGCAAACGCCGCCCGGCCCAGCGGCACCAGGCGTCGGCTTCGAACCAGCTCACGTGCATCGCCGGCTGCGCGAGCGGCACGCGCAGCAGCTTGCCGAAGCGCTGCTGCAGCACACCCTGACGCATCTGGTCAACGAAGCGCGGCGTGCGGCGGCCTTCGGCCTGCACCCAATCCCAGCCCGCCGGCGCCCAATGGCGGCGGTCGTCGTAGCCGCCGTCTTCGACGAACTCGCCGTACTGCGCCCAAGCGACCGGCTGCGAATCGATCTCGAACTCTGGCAGCACGACCTCGTGCGCCCACTTCTCGCGATCGGGCACGAAGCCGCCGGGCGCGCTTCCGAGTGCGATGCGCGTGGCCGGGAACAGCAGCGGCGGGCGCATCGGTCGCGTGGTCAACGGCGCGCGCAGCCCGGTGTCGAAACCCAGCGTTTGCGCGAGCAGCGCGAAGCGTTCGACGCAATCGTCCTCGCGCAGCAGCGCGAGGCGATAGAAGTACAGCGCGTCGTCATCTTCGGCGGCCGTCTCGAGCAGTTCGAGCGTGGTCTCGAGGCTGTCGACGAGGTATTGGCGGATCGTCTGCAGGTCGGTCATCGGCGCCGCGCGCGGCGACTCGAACAGCGCATCGGCCTCGGGCAGGATCGACACGAGCTTGGGCCGGGTCGCATCGCAGCGCTCGCCGCGTTGGCGCTGCACGTTGCGGGCGATCCAGTATTCCTGGAACCAGCCGAGCCGGCCCAACTGCCACAGCAGCGGCGCGGCGCCGGCAGGCGCGGCCTCGAAGGCCGCCGCCCAGCGCAGGCTGTGGTTGCGCGCGTCCATCAGCGCGAGCGACAGCAGTTCCTTGCCGGCGTGACGCATCTGCGCCGTGTCCACGTTCGCGATCTCCACACCCTGCACTGCCGGCTCCTGCGTCAAGCGTTACGGATGATTGTGGCAGCGGTCAGGCGTCCAGCCGCAGCAGCACCTCGTCGATCTCGGCGCCACGCGCCGACGCGAAACCGCGGTCGGTGTCGCACACGACGAAGCCGCAATTCGTCAACACGCGGATCGAGGCCGCGTTGTCTGCGGCGGCGCGGGCGTGCAGCGGACGCGTCGGCAGTTCTGCCAGAGCCAAGCGCAGCGCCCGCGTCGCGATGCCGCAGCCCCAGTGCGCACGGGCTATCCAGTAGGTGACTTCGCGCTCGCCACCCTGCTCGAAGCTCGCCACATGGCCGACGACCGCACCGCCGAACTCGATCGTGCGGTTCAGTCATGCCGGATGCTGTACACAATCACAGTCTCAGCCCACAATCCCCCCTCATGCCTCGCCTGATCGCCCACCTCGACATGGACGCGTTCTACGCCTCCGTCGAGTTGCTGCGCTACCCCGACCTGCGTGGCCGCGCGGTCGTGATCGGCGGCGGGCGGCGGCACCAACCGGTCGAGCAGGTCGACGGCACGCGCAGGTATTCGCTGCTGCGCGACTACACCGGCCGCGGCGTGATCACGACCAGCACGTATGAAGCGCGCGCGCTCGGCGTGTTCTCGGCGATGGGCACGATGAAGGCCGCCAAACTCGCGCCCGACGCGGTGCTGCTGCCGGTCGACTTCGACCAGTACAAAAATTACTCGCGGCTCTTCAAGGCCGCGGTGCGTGCGGTCGCGCCGATCGTCGAAGATCGCGGCATCGACGAGATTTACGTCGATCTCACCGACCTCCCCGGCGCGCAACTCGACGCCGGCCGCGCCATCGCGCAGCAGCTGAAAGACGCGGTCTTCGACGCCACCGGCGGCCTGTCCTGCTCGATCGGCGTGACGCCGAACAAGCTGCTCTCGAAGCTCGCCTCCGAGCTCGACAAACCGAACGGGCTTACGCTGCTCGCGCCGCAAGACATCGCCACGCGCATCTGGCCGCTGGCCGCGAAGAAGGTCAACGGCATCGGCCCGAAAGCGAACGAGAAACTGGCCGGCGTCGGCCTGCACACGGTCGGCGACATCGCCGCCGCCGAGCCGCAATGGCTGATCGACACGTTCGGCAAGAGTTACGGCGCCTGGCTGCACGAAGCTTCGCACGGGCGTGACGAGCGGCCGGTCGTCACCTTCAGCGAGCCGAAGTCGATCAGCCGCGAAACCACGTTCGAGCGCGACCTGCACGCGGTGCGCGACCGCGCCGCGCTCGGCGAGATCTTCACCGAGCTGTGCGTGAAGCTCGCCGGCGACCTCACGCGAAAAGGTTACGCGAGCCGCACGATCGGCGTGAAGCTGCGCTTCGACGATTTCAGGATCGTGACGCGCGACCTCAGCCTGCCGGCCCACACGATGGACGCGAAGACGATCCGCCGCGCCGCCGGCGAATGCCTGAAGCGCGTCGACCTGAGCCGCCGGCTGCGCCTGCTCGGCGTGCGCGCCGGCGCGCTCGCCACGCTGGCCGAGCTGGTCGCGCCGCTGCACACCGGCGATGCTGCCGCCACCGTGCTCGCGGCACGCGAACCCAACACCAATCGCAACCTGCTACTGTTCGACACCCCACCGCCGGCCTGAGAGGCGATCGGCGGAGCGCGGCGCCGCGCACCGTTAGCATCGCGGACAACGATCCAACCCGGAATGAGCCATGCCCGTGATCACCAACATCGAAGACCTGCGCGTGCTCGCCGAGAAGCGCGTGCCGCGCATGTTCTACGACTACGCCGACTCGGGCTCGTGGACCGAGAGCACCTACCGCGCCAACGAGAGCGACTTCCAGAAGATCAAGCTGCGCCAGCGTGTCGCCGTCAACATGGAAGGCCGCAGCCTGCGCACGCAGATGGCGGGCTTCGACGCCGCGATGCCGGTCGCGATCGCGCCGACCGGTCTGACCGGCATGCAGCACGCCGACGGCGAGATGCTGGGCGCGATCGCCGCGAAGAAGTTCGGCATCCCGTTCACGCTCAGCACGATGAGCATTTGCTCGATCGAAGACATCGCGCAGGCGACGCATTCGCCGTTCTGGTTCCAGCTCTACTGGATGCGCGACCGCGACTTCATGGACCGGCTGATGGACCGCGCGAAGGCCGCCAACGTCAGCGCGCTGATGCTGACGCTCGACCTGCAGGTGCTCGGCCAGCGCCACAAGGACATCAAGAACGGCCTGACCGCGCCGCCGAAGCCGACGCTCGCGAACATCCTGAACCTGATGACGAAGCCGCGCTGGTGCCTGGGCATGGCGCGCACGAAGCGCCACGGCTTCGGCAACTTGATCGGCCACGCGAAAGGCGTCAGCGACATGAGCTCGCTCTCCACCTGGACGCGCGAGCAGTTCGACCCGAAGCTCGACTGGAACGACGTCGAGTGGATCAAGAAGCGTTGGGGCGGCAAGCTGATCCTGAAGGGCATCATGGACGAGGAAGACGCGCGCCTCGCCGTCGAGAGCGGCGCCGACGCGATGATCGTCTCGAACCACGGCGGGCGGCAGCTCGATGGCGCGCCGTCGTCGATCGAGGCGCTGCCGGCGATCACGCAGGCGGTCGGCAAGACGATCGAGGTCTGGATGGACGGCGGCATCCGCTCCGGGCAGGATGTGCTGAAGGCGGTGGCCCTCGGCGCCAGGGGCACGCTGATCGGTCGCTCGTTTCTCTACGGCCTGGGCGCGATGGGCGAGGCCGGCGTGACCAAGGCGCTCGAGATCATCGCGAAGGAGCTCGACATCACGATGGCCTTCTGCGGCCACACCGACATCCGATCGGTCGATCGCGGCATCCTGCTGCCGGGAACGGTGCCGGGCAGTTCGCTGGTCGTGGCGCCGGGTTGAGCGCGGTCCGGTGAGGCGATTCGGCCTCGAACTGCCACTGGCGTGGCGGGTGTACGCGGCGTTCTTTCTGTACGCGTTCGCGATGGGTGGCATCTTCCCGCGGTTGCCCGAGATCCAGCGCGGGCTGGGCGTGGCCGAGGGCGCGTTCGGCCTCGCGCTGATCGGCACCGCCTGCGGCACGATGGTGTCGCTGACCTTCGGCGGCCGCTTGCTCGAACGCCTCGGCCACCGGCGCGCGCTGCTCGGGTTGATGGCGCTGCTGCCGGTGTTCTACGCCTTCGCGTCGCACGCCACCAGCCCGGCGATGTTGTTCGTGCTGCTGGTGCCGGCCGGGCTGTGCATCGGCGCGGTCGAGATCATCGTCAACCTGGAGGCCGATCGGGTCGAGCACCAGACCGGCGTGCGCTTCATGAACCGCGCGCATGGTTTCTGGAGCGTCGGTTTCTTCGTCGCCGGGCTGTTCGGCGCGGCGCTGTCGCAGCTCGGCGTCTCGCCGCAACTGCACCTGGCGCTGATCGTGCCGATCGAGTGGGTGGGTCTCGCGCTGCTGCTCGGCCGCTTCGACGCCGCGCCGCATCGCGATACGACCGCCGGCGCGCAACCGGCGGCCCGTTTCGCGCGGCCGACCCGCAGCGTGATGTTGCTGGTCGCGGTCGCGCTCTCGGCGATGGTGCTCGAAGGGGCAGGCGCCGACTGGTCGGCGATCTACATGCGCGACGTGTTCGGCGCCGCGCCGTTCATGGCCGGCTTGGCGGTCGCGATCGGCGCGGGCGCGCAGGCGATCGCGCGCTTCTTCGCCGACCGCTTTGTCGAGAAGCACCAGCCGGTCGCGGTCGCGCGGGTGCTGCTGGGCGTGCTGGGCGCGGGCACGCTGTTGGTGTTCGCTGCGCCCGCCACCTGGGCCGCGCTGCTCGGCTTTGCGCTGATGGGCGTGGGCTCGAGCGCGATCTTTCCGCTCGCGATGTCGGCCGCGGCGCAGCGCACCGACCGCGCACCGGCGACCAACGTCGCCGCACTGGCGCAGTTCTCGTTCGTCGCCTTCCTGCTCGGGCCACCGCTGCTCGGCTACGTGGCGCAGGCCTTCGGCATCCGCTGGACCTTCGGCGTCGGGCTGCCGCTGGTCGCGCTGAGTTTCGTCGCGGCGGCGGCGTTGCGCCAGCGCTAGCCGTTGGTCGTCAGACTGGGTGTAGCACGGCCCTCGACCGAGGGCTATATTGAAGCTGACGGGTCCATCATCGGAGGCTGCGATGACGCTTCAGCAGTTTCAGGAACTCAAGCTCTGGCACCAGCGCCAGGGCCGCCGCCACCCGGTCGAAAAAGCGCTGTGGGATGTCGTGCTGACCGTCTGGCTGCTCGGCTGGGTCGGCGCCCCGACCGCCTTCCTGATGAACTCGGGCTGGGCCGAGTTCGCCTGCCTCAGCGTGCTGTTCCTGCCCGGGCTCTACGTCGCCGTGCGGCGCAGGCTGCACAACGAGCACCGCCTGCGCTGCGACTGGATCGTGGCACTGGGATAACGGCCCCAAGACGCCTGCGGCGCGTCTTCCCAAGGGGAACTCGGACCGCCAAGGTTCACGCAGCGGGCCTCTTCGTGGCCCGTGGCAGCCCGGCGCTGGCCCGAGATGTCAGAGCTGCCGCGCCTCAAACGTGTTGCACTGGTCCGGGCTGCCCGACTCGAAGCCGCGCTTGAACCAGCCGACACGCTGCGCGCTCGTGCCGTGCGTGAAGCTCTCGGGCACGACCTGACCGCGCGACTTGCGCTGCAGGGTGTCGTCGCCAATCGCCGAGGCGGCGTTCAGTGCGGTTTCGATATCGCCCTGCTCCAGGCGCCACGTGCTGACCGCCTGCGAGCGCTTGGCCCAGACCCCGGCGAAGCAATCGGCCTGCAACTCGAGCCGCACGCTCATCGCGTTGGCCTGCGCCTCGCTGCCGCGGCGGCGGCTGGCGTCGACCTTGCCGCTGATGCCGAGTTGGTTCTGCACGTGGTGAGCGACCTCGTGCGCCACCACGTAGGCCTGCGCGAACTGCCCCGGCGCGCCCAGGCGCT
>JANXVK010000234.1 GCA_025351675.1 Rhizobacter sp. | reverse complement strand
CGGGTGCGGGTGCGGGTGCGGGTGCGGGTGCGGGCGGAGTTGCATGTGCGACTTGCACTGCCGGCGGTGCGACGGGCGCCGCGGCGCTTGGCTTCGGCTTGACACGCGCCTCGACAGGCGCAGGCGACGGCGCGACCGCCTTCACGACCGGCGGCGTCGGGGCCGGCGGGGTCGCAGCCGGCGCTGCCGGCGCTGCCGGCTCGACCACGCGCACCTGCACCGCCGCCGCCGGCAACGGCGGCGGCGCGTTCGACGGCCAGAACCAACTCGCGCCGCCCAGAATCACCGCGTGCAGCAACAGCGCCGCGGCGATCAACACGCCCAGCCGCGGCAGAAAATTCGGACCGAAGTCATGCGTCGACAATGGCGCTCCTTCGAAAACCTCATCGCACCCGCACACCCATGAAGCTGGCAACCTACCAAGACGGCTCGCGCGACGGCCAACTCGTCGTCGTCTCGCGCGACCTGACACTCGCCCACTATGCCAGCGGTGTCGCAACCCGGTTGCAGCAGGTGCTCGACGACTGGAGCTTTCTGTCGCCGCAGCTCGAAGAGATTTCGCAGACGCTGAACCACGGCAAGGCGCGCCACGCGTTCGCCTTCGAGCCCGGGATGTGCATGGCGCCGCTGCCGCGCGCCTACCAGTGGGCCGACGGCTCGGCCTTTATCAACCATGTCGAACTCGTGCGCAAGGCGCGCGGCGCCGAAGTGCCGGAGAGCTTCTACACCGACCCGCTGATGTACCAGGGCGGCAGCGACGACTTCATCGGCGCGCGCGCCGACATCGTTGGCGCGAGCGTCGAGCACGGCATCGACTTCGAGGCCGAGGTCGCGGTGATCACCGGCGATGTCGCGATGGGCGCGTCGCCCGAAGCCGCGATCGACGGCATTCGGCTGCTGATGCTGGCGAACGACGTGAGCTTGCGCCACCTGATCCCGGCCGAGCTGGCGAAGGGCTTCGGCTTCGTGCAGAGCAAGCCCGCGACCGCGTTCAGCCCGGTCGCGGTCACGCCCGACGAGTTGCTGCACGCCTGGCGCGGCGGCCGCGTCCACCTCAACCTCGAGAGCGTGTGGAACGGTAAACGCGTCGGCCTGTGCGGCGCGGGCGAGGAAATGACCTTCCACTTCGGCCAGCTGATCGCGCACCTGTGCAAGACGCGCAACGTGCGCGCCGGCAGCGTGATCGGCAGCGGCACGGTGAGCAACAAGGATTGGTCGCGCGGCTACTCGTGCATCGCCGAGAAGCGCGCGATCGAGACGATCGAGGGCGGCGCACCGAAGACCGGGTTCATGCAGTTCGGCGACACGATCCGCATCGAGATGAAGGGGCTCGACGGCATGAGCGTGTTCGGTGCGATCGAGCAGAGGGTCGTGGCGGCCGGCGTGTGATTCCCACGCTCGACGGCCCTCACTGACGCCGAAAGTCCCAGGTCGCCTTCAAAGTCGCGTTGCAGGTGATCGTGTTCGTCACACCGCGCGTGCCGGGGCCCTGGGCCGGCGTGTCGACGATGAAGCTCTCGCAGGTCGAGCCGGTTTGCCGGAAGCGCAGCGTCTGGCTGCCTTGCCAGGCATCGCTGCCGGGGTCGACCGTTCCGGTGAACAGGCCAAAGTGCAGGTGCACCACGGTCGCGAAGGGCGTCGCCGGGTTGGTGAACAGCGTGGAGGACCCGCCACCCCCGCAGCCGGCCGACTGCTGCGAGGTTCCGCCGCCGGCCTGCGTGGTGACCATCGTGGTGTCGATCGCGTTGTTGCCGAGTTCGAACAAGCCGCCGGCGCCGACCCGAAGGCGCCAGAAGCCCAGCGCGTTGGCGGCGTTCGACTGCCCGGTGACCGTCGCCGACCCGCTCGAACTCTTGACGCAGTCGTTGTCCGACCCGATGCGCGTGCTCGTGCTGGCGCCGCCCAAGGTACCGCTGACGGTGCCGGCATTCATCGCCACATCGCCGGTCGCGCCGAGCACGATCGGCGCGCGTGTGCGGGCCGCCAGCTCGTAGTCGACCTTGCCGGTGGAGACGCCGGCGCTCGTGGTCGTGCAGGGCGCTGAAGAGTTGATGAACCCGCAGTTGATCGCGGGCGCGGGGTTGTGGGTCTCGTCCCACGACACCTCGAACTCGTACGTGAGCCGCACCGTGCCGGCCCATTCGCTGGCCGGGATCGGCGGCGGCACCACGGGCGGCGGCTCGTCGGGGGCGTCGCTCAGGTCGAGCGCCACCGAGAACAGCGTGAAGGGCTGGTTGAACACGGTTTCAGAGCCAGCCTCGCAGCCGCCGCCTTCCCGCACCAGGCTCATCGTGCGCGTGTCGACTCCGTTGGTGGGCAGGCCGACGCGCGCCAGGTCGCGCTCGACTAGGAACGCCAGCGGCTGCGTCGCCAGCCTGTAGACATCGCCGTTGCGTGGGTAGCGCACAAGCTCGCGGCCGCTGATGCGAAACACGAGTTCGGCGTTGCTGACGTGCCGTCCGCGCATCGCAGCGCCGGCACCCGGCCGGCGACACCGAGGTTGCCGTTCGGCGGCACCTTGATCGATGCGCTGCGCTTGTAATCGTTCAGGCTGCCGAGCGCGTCGATCGACTTCGCGCGCGAGGTGATCTCGTCAGCCAGTGTCGTCGCGCCTCTGAACACCTTCATCGACAAGCCGGGGTTGGTGCAATACATCGCATCGGTTTCGAGCGCCAGCGGGCCGTAGCCGGCAAAGCCGAAGAACTTCTGCGGCGTGCTGAAGGTCTGGCCGAGTGCGTGCAGTCGCGATGGCTCCGGCGCGCCGGTGGCGCGGCAGGCGTCGAACGCGGTGCTGCGCAGGATGTCGAGCACGCGCGGGTACAGCTCGTTGGCGATGCGGGCGCAGGGCGCATCCAGGCCCAGGCGCTCGCAGTCGCCCGCGAGCCCCATCAGCTCGGTCAGCTCTGCTTGCGTCGCCGCGCCGGCGAACCCCGCATTGACGACGCGCGCCTCGACGAAGCTCAGCAGCTGGTCGAATTTGGCCTCGATCAGCTGGGCGGCGCGCGCTTCGGGGTCCAGGCCGCCGGCAGCGGCGCAGGTGGCGCCGGCCGACTGCACCATCGCCGCCGCCGCGTGCAGCGAGGTCACGAGTTCCTTGAACGCCGGCATGCTCGTCACCGCGAACACGCTGGCGTTGTCGACGGCGAGGCTCAGCGCATCGCAGGCGCGCTGCTCGATCGCCCGCAGCTCCACCCCGCTGCACGACTCGCGCAGCGCGACCAGTTCGTCGTGCAGCGCGATCGCGCGATCGGCGTCGGTCTGCCAGTCGGTGGCGTTGAGACGGACGCGCAAGGTCCCGGCCTGCTCTTCGCATTGCAGCAGTCGCACCTCCAGGTTGCCGCCCTGCTCGCCATCAGCCAGCGCGCGTGAGCGGCCGTCGGCACCGAGAGCTTGCATCAGCGCCGACGCGTGCAGCGGCCGGCGCTTGCCGCCGGCCGCATAGCCCAGCGACGTGATGGTCGTGCTCAGCGCGTTGCCGGTACGAACGCCAGGCATCAGCGTCAACGCGCCGTCGATGTTCCAGAAGAAGTGCGCGTTCGTGGGCAACGCATCCGCGGTGCAGGTCAGCGTCACCGGCTGCTTCAGCCGCTGGCCGGCAGGCTCCAGCCGAAACGAGGCGATCGCGCCCGAGGCCGCGCTGCGCGTCACGAGCGCCACTTCTTTCGCGGTGCTGCCGAGCGCGGCGGCAGGGAAGTCGAGCGCGAGACCATCGGTGCGCACGCTGCCGCCGGCGACGGGGTCGATGACCTGGCGCACCGTCTTCAGATCGACCGGTGCGGCCTCGGTCGCCGCCGCCGGCTGGTTGTTTGTGTCGTCACCGCCTCCGCCGCAGGCGGAAAGCAGCAGCGCGGCAGCGAGGCAGCGAGGCAGGCGAGGTGTCGGCGAGTCGTCATGGCGTCTTTCGGCAGTGGGTCGATCGGCTGGCGCTGATGCTGCACTGCGACCGTCTCCGAAGCGTCAATCGCAACGCGGCTCGCGCCGGGCCGCGGCGCGCGCATCGAACGGCGCCTCGACGGCATCACCGGCGAGCTGCTCGGCCAGCCGCAGCGCCTGCGACTCGAGCGCGCGGTCGCGCTCGGCGCGCGCCAGCCGGGTGGCTGCCCGCCACGCAAGGTCGAGGGCGCCGCAGGCCTCGGCCACCTGCAGCGCTTCGCGCGCGAACGGCGTCCACGCCGCGGCGGGCTCGCCGCCGACCTCGGCGGCGCGCGCCTGCAGCAGCAGGCCCTCGGCCAGCGGATCCATCAAACCGGCGTCGCGGGCGATCGCGACCAGCCGCGCGGCCGCTTCCGCCGCCGACAGCGCGTCGCGCTGCTGCAACGCCGCTTCCGCCGAGATGCGCGCCAGCCGCGCATGCACGACCGGGTGGTTGCTGCGCCAGCTCAGCGCCTGCAGGCCGCCTAACAGGGTGTCGTCGATCGGCAGCCCGGCGGCGGCGAGGCAGACGGCCTGCGTCACCGCGTGCTGCGAGACCCGCAGCGGGTCGTCGCCGGCGCGCGTGAGGGGCGCGGCCAGCGCCAGCAGCGCGAGCGCGTCGTCGAACCGGCCGCAGTGCATCAGCAGCCGCGCGCGCCGGGTCTGCGCCTCGGCCAGAAACAGGTCGGACGACTGCTGGCGCGCCAGCCGCTCGGCGTCGATGAGTGCGCGCGCGGCTTCGTCGTGGCGCCCCGCGCTGGTCAACACCGAGCCGAGCACGAGCAGCGAGAGCGCCTCGGTGTGCGCCACGCCCCGCCAGCTCGCCAGGCTGCGGCGCACCATGGCCTCGGCGCCGGCGAGGTCGCCGAGCGCGAAGCGCATCACGGCGAGGTCGTTCTCGATCGTCAGGCCGCGGCAGTGGTCGGGGTGCGTTTCGAGCATCGCCTCGAACGCGTCGCGCGCGTCGCGCACCCGTCCGCCGAACCAGTGGATCTGGGCCGCGTAGCTGAGCAGCGACGGCCGGCGCGGGTCGGCCTGGCGCGCCTGTTCGAGCAGTTGCAGCGCGCCCTCGATGTCGGGCTCGCGCATGGCCAGCTCGATCAGCACCTCGCAGCAATGCGCACGCTCGGCCACGCGCAGCCGCGGCAGCAGCGGGCGCAGGCGCAGGGCGAGCGTGCGCGCGCGCGGCTGGTCGCCGGCGAACACTGCGTTGTCGATCAGGCCGGCCAGGGCCTGCGCTTCGAGTTCGTCGTGCAGCAAAGGGTCTGCCACCGCCGCGACCTGCTGCAGCACCGCCTCGAGCGCCAGGCGGCCGCAAGGCAGGTCGCTGAGCAGCTCGCACTCGGCCAGCGCCAGCCGGGCCCGCAGCGCGAGCGTGGCGTCGAGCGATTCGGCTGCGACATGCCGCCAGAGCAGCTGCGCCTCGTCGAACCGGCCGCTGTCGCGCAGCTGCAAGGCGCCGCGGTAGCGCCAGGCCAGCGCGGTCTGCGGTTCGGCGGCCTGCTCCCAGTGGAACGCCACTTCGAGCGGGGCCGCATGCGCACCGAGCGCCAGCGCCGCGCGGCGGTGCAGCCACTGGCGACGCGCGGTCGACAGCCCGGCGAGCACGGCTTCGCGGATCAGGTCGTGCCGGCATTCCATGCCGACGCCGTCTTCGATCAGCAGCTCGGCGGCGAGCGCGTCTTCGCAACCCTGCACGCAGGGGCCGTCTTCCTGACCGCCGACGATGCTCAGCAGGTGCAGCGGCGCGTGCCGGGCCAGCACCGCCGCGGACTCGAGCAAGACACGCGCATCGGCCGGCAGCGCGCGCACACGGCGCTGGATCAGCTCGCGCACCCGGGGCGGCAACGGCGTGTCGCCACGCCGCCCGGTGGGCACGAGTGCATCGAGTCCCGCGGCGACCAGCTCGCCCGCCATGAACGGGTTGCCGGCGCTGCGCCGGCACAGCGCCTCCAGCTGCGCGGGCGACCAAGGCAACGCCGGCCAGCGCTGGCGGCACAGCGCGGCGAACGGCTCCAACACGAGGCCGTTGAGCGGCAGCTCGCGCAGCAGGCTCGCGGCCCGCAGCGACTGCAGCGCCTGGCGCGCCGCCGCGCCGAGCTCGTGCGGGCGGGCACTGGCGAACCAGCGCAGGCGCCCGCGGTGCGCGAGGAACACCAGCCATTCGAGCGTGGCGCTGTCGCACCATTGCAGGTCGTCGACCAGCAGCACCGGCACGTCGTCACGCCGAACCGCGGCCTCGAACACCCGCGCCAGCCCTTCGAGCAGCTGCAACTTCGCGGTGTGCGCATCGAGCGACGGCAAGGGCTCGTCGGGTGCGACATCGGGCAGCACGCGCGCGATGTCGAGACGGTAGGCGCCGAGGTCGCGCAGCAGCCCGCGCTGCGCCTGCAGGCAATCGACCAGGGGCCCGTACGGCACGGCGTCGAGCCCCTCGCGGTCGCGCAGCAGCAGCGCCTGCGGAAACACCGATCGCAACAGGCTGGTCTTGCCGACGCCGGCCTCGCCGAGCACAACGGTCGCGCGCACCTGACCGCGGCGCAACTCGGCCTGCTCGGCGGCTCGGCCGGGCAACAGGCTCGCGGGCTCGGGGCGGGTCGGCGAGGCCGCTGCCGACCCCGGCTCCGCGCCGTCGGCGGCTTCGGCCTGCAGGCGCGTGCGCATCTGCTGCCATGCGGTGCGCGCGGCGTCGCCGAGGCGGCGCGGATCGAGTGCGAGCAGCACGGGCGCCGCACCCGGCCCGGCCTCGAACCACACGCCGAACAGCGCCAGTGCCGGCGCTGCGTCGCCACGTTCCAGCGCGGCGGCGATGGCCCGCTCGCAGGCCGGCGCCCACAACCGCATCAGGCGCTGTCGCTCCTGCGCGGCCCAGTCCCGGAACTCATCGAAGCCCGCGATGCGAAAGCCTTCGAGCCAGCGCGACGGCGCGTGCGCCGCGAGCGCAACCGCGTCGGCGCGCTCGGCCGCATCGGCGAGCCGCGCCAGATCGGTCGGCAGGTCGAGCCGCACGCGGCTGCGTTCGGTGCGCAACGCGTCGGGCTGGCCCCAGCCCTGGACGAGCCCCCGCACCCGGTGCAGGTTGACTCTCAGGTTGTGCAGCGCCTCGCTGCCGTTGCGGTCGGGCCAGAACACCGTCGCGAGCGATTCGCGGTCGATCCAGCGAGCGATTCGCGGTCGATCCAGCGAGCGCTGGCAGCCAGGTAGACGATCAGGCAGACCGGAAGGATGCCCGGCAACGCGCGCGGCGCGACGCCGTCGGCGCGCCATTCGGGAGGCTGCAGGAGGTAAAGCATCGGGCGGAGTGTGCCTTCTTGCGGGGTGGCGATCAGTGTGCGCGGCCAGCGTCTCCCGGCCGTCAATACCCCACGCCACCGCGGCCGCGACAATCCGCGGAACAATCCACCCCGCCATGAACAACGACCTCCCCCGCAGCCTCAAGCTGATCACCGTCTGGCTGCTCGTCGGCGCGGTGGTGTTCGTCGCGATCCAGTGGTGGCAGCACCAGGCGCAGCAGACGCGCTTCCAGGTCAGCGGCGGCACGCTCGAGATCCGCCGCGCCAACGACGGCCACTACCACTGGCCCGGCCGCATCAACGGCCGGCAAGTGGACTTCCTGATCGACACCGGCGCGACCGGCACCGCGATCCCGGCGTCGCTGGCGAGCGAACTGCAGCTCGAATCCATCGGCACGGTGCGTTCGAACACCGCCGGCGGCGTTGTCACCGGTCAGATCGTGCGCGCCGATGTCGAGTTGCAGGGTGGCGTGAAGGTGGATCGCCTGCGGGTCGTCGCGCTGCCGAAACTCGGCGACAGCCCACTGCTCGGCATGGACGTGCTCGGCAAGCTGCACTGGCAGCAACGCGACGGCGTGCTGCGCATCGAACTCGCGGACCCGCGCTGAGCGTGGCGAGAATCACCCGGAACTCGCCGATGAACCCACTGATTTGCGCCGCCCTCGCCGCCGCCCTCGCAACCGGCCTGTGCGCCG
>JANXVK010000186.1 GCA_025351675.1 Rhizobacter sp. | reverse complement strand
GCGAGGCGCTTGGCCTTGTCGCGCGACAGGATGGTGTCGCCGTAGCCGTTCTCGACCGCGTCGATCGCGACCGAAACGAAATCGCCGACCTGGACTTCGAGCTCGCCCTGGTCGTTCTTGAATTCTTCGATCGGAACGTAGGCTTCCGATTTGAGGCCGGCGTTCACGACCACGAAACTGTGTTCGACGCGCACCACTTCGGCAGTGATGACTTCGCCGCTGCGCATTTCCGAGCGAGTCAGCGACTCCTCGAACATCGCGGCGAAGGATTCCATGCCGCTGGATTCGGCAACTTGGGTTTGGGACATTGGGGCTTTCCGGTGCGGCTCTTGCGAACCGCGGGGTTAGGTTGAACAACCGCCGCCCTGACGTGCCGCCGGATGAGTGGCACTGGAGGGAGGGCGACGGACTTCTTTGGCAACTTGCGTTGCTGCTACTTCCTTGCCTTTCAGGTTTCCTTGAAAGGTCTGCGATCCTGCCAAGCATTCAGCACTGCATCCACCGAGGCTTCAACAGTCAATGCCGAGTTGTCCAGCAACATCGCATCCACGGCCGGCCTGAGAGGTGAGACCACTCGGGTTTGATCCCTCGCATCTCTCGCCTCCAGCTCGGCGCGCAGGCTGTCAATATTAGCCGAAATTCCCTTTGAAATCAACTGCTTGTAGCGCCGCTCGGCGCGTGTGGCGGGGCTCGCGGTCAGGTAAATCTTCAGATCGGCGCCCGGGAAGATCACCGTGCCCATGTCGCGGCCGTCCGCGACGAGGCCGGGCAGCTTGTGAAATGACAGCTGCAAGGTGCGCAGCGCCGCGCGCACGAGCGGGAAGGCCGACACCTTGGACGCGAGCGCGCCGACTTCTTCGAGCCGCAGCGTCTGGGTCACGTCCTGGTCGCCCATCAGAATCTGGCCGGACGGGAAGTGCAGGTCGAGGTTGGTCGCGAGCTGGGCGAGGCGTTGCTCGTCGTCGGCGCGGGTGCCGGAGCGCATCGCGGCGAGCGCCGTGGCACGGTAGACCGCCCCGGAGTCGAGGAAGTGGTAGCCGAGCCGTTGCGAGACGGCGCTGGCGAGCGTGCCCTTGCCGGACGCGGTCGGACCGTCGACGGTGATGATCGGAACACGATTGGAGCGCGCGCCGACGACGCCGAACAGCGCCTCGAAGTAATCGGGGAAGGTCTTGCCGACGCACTGCGGGTCGAGGATGCGCACCGGCAGGCCCGCGCCGTTGAACGCGGCGAGCGAGAAGCACATCGCGATGCGGTGGTCGTCCCAGGTGTGAATCGCGGCGGGCTGCCAAGTCGTCGGCGGCGTGACCTCGATGAAGTCCGCACCCTCGGTCACGGTGGCACCCAGCTTGCGCAGCTCGGCCGCCATCGCCGCGATGCGGTCGGTCTCCTTGACGCGCCAGCTTGCGATGTTGGTCAGCCGCGTCGTGCCGGTGGCGTACAGCGCCATCACGGCCAGCGTCATCGCGGCATCGGGGATGTGGTTGCAGTCGAGCGTGATCGGCTTCAACGGCCAAGCGCCGCGCGACACTTCGACCCGGTTTTCGCCCAGCAGCACGTTCGCGCCCATCGCCTGCGCTGCGCCGACGAACGCGAGATCGCCCTGGATCGAGGCGCTGCCCATGCCTTCGATGCGCACCGGGGCATCGGCGCTTGCCGCAATCGCCCCGAGCGCGACGAAGTACGACGCAGACGAGGCGTCGCCCTCGACATGGATGGCGCCTGGCGACACGAGCCGACTGCCTTCGGGAATCGTGAAGCGTGTCCATTGTTCGTTGCGCACGCGAACGCCGAAGCGCGCCAGCAGGTTCAGCGTGATCGCGATGTACGGCTTCGAGATCAGCTCGCCGATGACCTCGATCACGATCTCGCGGTCGGCGGCGACGAGGCACAGGGACTGCAGCAGCCCGGTCAGGAACTGGCTCGACACATCGCCGCGCACGCGGATCGGTGCGTCGAGCTTCAGCGCGTGCGTCGCGCCATCGCCGAGCTTGAGCGGCGGGAAGCCTTCGACGCCGGCGTAGCCGATCACGCAGCCCAGCGGCCGCAGCGCATCGACCAGATCGCCGATCGGCCGCTCGTGCATGCGCGGCACGCCGCGCAGCGTGAACGCGCCGCCTTGCGTGCTCGCGAGCACCGCGAGTGCGGCCGTGATCGAGCGCACCGAGGTGCCCGAATTGCCGAGGAAAATGTCCGCCTCGCGCGATTTGAGCGCGCCGCCGATGCC
>JANXVK010000174.1 GCA_025351675.1 Rhizobacter sp. | reverse complement strand
CGGTGCCGACCGCCTGCGCATGTGCGGCGACTGCCGGGTGATCGACATCCATACCAACCCGAACGAAGTGAGGATCACCGATGTCTGAGTCGGCGCTGAGCTTCAGCACCCCCGATGACCGCGAAGAGATCGCGCGCGCTGAGGTCTACGGGCTGCTCGCGAGCGTGTTCATCGGACCGCCCTCGGCCGACCTGTTCGAGCAGCTGCGCGTCGCCGTCACCGAGGCGCCGTCGGCCGGCGCGTTTCTGGAGACGAGCTGGTCGGAGGTCGTCGCCGCGTCGCGCCGGCTGTCGCTGGACGAGATTCACGCCGAGTACAGCGCGCTGTTCGGTGGCGTCGGCAAGCCGGAGATATTCTTGTACGGCTCGTGGTTCATCGCCGGCACGCTGAACGAGAAGCCGCTGGTCGAGTTGCGGACCAGCCTCGTCGTGCTTGGCTTGGAGCGCCCGGTCGGCGTGCTCGAAACCGAAGACCACATCGCCAGCCTCTGCGAGGTGATGCGCTACCTGATCGCCGGCGACGACCTGGGTGTCAGCAACCTCGCCAGCCAGCAGCGTTTCTTCGACGCGCATCTGCGACCGTGGGTCGAGCGCCTGTGCGATGCAGTCGTCGCGCACCCGAAGGCCGACTTCTACCGCGCGGTCGCCGGATTCGCGCGCGATTTCTTCGCGGTCGAGGCCCAGGGCTTCGATCTGCTGGAGGCGTAGTCCCGTGCCTTTCACCAAACTGACACCGCAGCACACAGCATGGCTTACGCACCGACCCTGATGACGCTATGAAGCAACTTGCATACAGTCGACCAGTTATCGGTCCATCCCCGGTTCGGCGTCGCCGTGCCGGGGTGCCGACCTCACCCGGAGCACTTCGCCATGAGCGACTCGACCGCTGACCGTTCCAAGCCCGCCAACCCGGTGACCCCCACCCCGCTGAAGCGCCGCGGCCTGCTGATCAGCGCAGGCGCCGTCGGCGCGGCCGTGCTGGCCGCGAAAGCCTTGCCCGGCGCGGCACCGGTCGCGACCGCTGCGGCGGTGACGGCGAAAAAGATCGTCGATACCGGCGGTGGCTACCAGGTCACCGACCACGTGCTGCGTTACTACGAAACCACCCGCGCCTGAGGTCACCATGCTGCTGACACGCAAATCGAACCACGCCGGATCGGCTTCTTCCAACGGTCTGGTCAACAGTCTCGCGCGCGGTGTGAGCCGCGCGATCCCGACGATGGACCGGCGCGCCTTCCTGCGCCGCTCCGGCCTGGGCGTCGGTGCCGGCCTCGCCGCGTCGCAACTCACGCTGGTGCAGAAGAAGGCACATGCCGCCGACGCGCCGGCTGCCGATCAGGCCAAGAAGACGGTCGTCAAGCGCACCGTCTGCGGCCACTGCTCGGTCGGTTGCGCGGTCGACGCGGTGGTCGAAAACGGCGTCTGGGTGCGCCAGGAGCCGGTGTTCGATTCGCCGATCAACCTCGGCGCGCACTGCGCAAAGGGGGCTGCGTTGCGCGAGCACGGCCACGGCGAGTACCGGCTGCGCACCCCGATGAAGCTGGTGAACGGCAAGTACGAGAAGATTAGCTGGGACCAGGCGCTGAACGAGATCAGCGCCAAGATGCTCGAGCTGAAGAAGCAGAGCGGGCCCGACTCGGTGTTCATCGTCGGCTCGAGCAAGCACAGCAACGAGCAGGCGTACCTGATGCGCAAGTGGGTCAGCCTCTGGGGCAGCAACAACTGCAACCACCAGGCGCGCATCTGCCACTCGACCACGGTCGCCGGCGTCGCGAACACCTGGGGCTACGGTGCGATGACGAATTCGTACAACGACATGCGCAACTCGAAGGCGGCGATGTACATCGGCTCGAACGCGGCCGAAGCGCACCCGGTGTCGATGCTGCACATGCTGCATGCGAAGGAAACCGGCTGCAAGATGATCGTGGTCGACCCGCGCTTCACGCGCACGGCAGCGAAGGCCGACGACTACGTGCGCATCCGCTCGGGTGGCGACATTCCCTTCATCTTCGGCGTGCTGTACCACGTGTTCGCCAATGGCTGGGAAGACAAGAAGTACCTTAACGACCGGGTCTACGGCATGGAGAAGGTCAAGGCCGACGTCATGGCGAAGTGGACGCCCGACAAGGTGCTGGAAGCCTGCGGCGTCGACGAAGCCACCTGCCTGAAGACCGCGCGCACGCTGGCGGAAAACCGCCCGAGCACGGTCGTCTGGTGCATGGGGCAGACCCAGCACACCACCGGCAACGCCGTCGTCCGCGCTTCGTGCATCCTGCAGCTCGCGCTCGGCAACGTCGGCGTCAGCGGCGGCGGCACCAACATCTTCCGCGGTCACGACAACGTGCAGGGCGCGACCGATGTCGGCCCGAACCCCGACTCCCTGCCCGGCTACTACGGCTTGGCCGAAGGCGCCTGGAAGCACTTCGCGAAAGTGTGGGACGTCGACTTCGAGTGGATCAAGAAGCAGTACGCGCCCGGCATGCTGACCAAGCCGGGCATGACGGTCTCGCGCTGGATCGACGGCGTGCTCGAGAAGAACGAGCTGATCGATCAGGACAGCAACCTGCGCGGCCTGTTCTTCTGGGGCCACGCGCCGAACTCGCAGACCCGTGGTCTCGAGATGAAGACCGCGATGGACAAGCTCGACTTGCTGGTCGTGATCGATCCGTACCCGTCGGCCACCGCAGCGATGGCGGCGATGCCGAGCAAGGCCGGCGAGCTGAACCCGAACCGCGCGACCTACCTGCTGCCGGCCGCGAGCCAGTTCGAGACCTCGGGCTCGGTGACGGCGTCGAACCGCTCGCTGCAGTGGCGCGAGAAGGTGATCGAGCCGCTCTGGGACTCGCGCACCGACCACATGATCATGTACCAGCTCGCGGGCAAGCTCGGCTTCGACAAGGAGTTCGTCAAGAGCTCCAAGCTGGTCGCCGGCAAGGGCGGCATGATGGAACCCGAGGTCGAATCGGTGCTGCGCGAGATCAACCGCGGCATGTGGACCATCGGCTACACCGGCCAGAGCCCGGAGCGCCTGAAGGCGCACATGCGCAACATGAACGTCTTCGACGTGAAGACGCTCAGGGCCAAGGGCGGTGTCGACAAGGAGACCGGCTACCAGCTCGACGGCGACTATTTCGGTCTGCCGTGGCCGTGCTACGGCACGCCCGAGATCAAGCACCCGGGCTCGCCGAACCTCTACGACACCTCGAAGCATGTGATGGAGGGCGGCGGCAACTTCCGCGCGAACTTCGGTGTCGAACGCGAGGGTGCCAACCTGCTGGCCGAAGACGGCTCGTGCTCGAAGGGTTCCGAAATCACGACCGGCTACCCCGAGTTCGACCACATCCTGCTGAAGAAGCTGGGCTGGTGGAACGACCTGACCGATGCCGAGAAGAAGGCGGCCGAAGGCAAGAACTGGAAGACCGATCTCTCCGGCGGTATCCAGCGCGTGAGCATGAAGCACGGTTGCCACCCATTCGGCAACGCGAAGGCGCGCGCGGTGGTCTGGAACTTCCCGGACCCGATCCCGCAGCACCGTGAGGCGCTGTACTCGACCCGCCCGGACCTGATCGCCAAGTACCCGACGCACGACGACAAGAAAGCGTTCTGGCGCCTGCCGACGCTCTACAAGAGCGTGCAGGAGAAGAACAAGGACATCGGCAAGACCTTCCCGCTGATCATGAGCTCGGGGCGCCTGGTCGAATACGAAGGCGGCGGCGAAGAGACGCGCTCGAACCCGTGGCTGGCCGAGCTGCAGCAGGAGATGTTCGTCGAGATCAACCCGGCAACCGCCAACGACCGCGGCATCCGCAACGGCGAGAACGTCTGGGTCACGA
>JANXVK010000166.1 GCA_025351675.1 Rhizobacter sp. | reverse complement strand
TTCCTGCAGGCACTGGAGGGCGAGCGCGGTACCGTCACGCAGCTGTACGCGCGCATCTCTGCCGATCCGCGCCACTCTGATCTGGAATTGATCCACTGCGAAAGCATCACTCAGCGGCGCTACGGTGAGTGGTCCATGGCGCGCGTCGGCATGTCAGACGTGGACCCCAAAACGAGGATTGTTTGGCCAGATTTCGACCCGTACTCGGCAACCGGACTGCTGGTCATGGCGCGCATCGACGAACTGATCGTTCAAGGACACGTCATCGACGCACCGTCGTCACTTCGCCTGCCAAGTGGCCGCGGCGGCGGCTTGGCTTAAGCCAAACAGCCTCCACGAATTGCGGGGCGGTTCAAGTTGTCAAGGCCGTCACTGAAGTGGAGGCGTGAAATTCCGAAACCGCTGACCTCAAGAGAGCTCTGTCGATTGAAATCCGCGTGTCGGTGGTCTGGTCCCGCCCGAGGCCACCCGTGAATTCAAGGACGTGGCGATTCGGTTGCTCGGTCTGTTTTTGACCGTGGCTCAGATGGGCTCGCGCCAAGAACTCGTCGCGGTTAATCCGGCCAACAGTGCCTCGAGGTCCTCAAAAAATATCGGCTTGACCAAGTGTGCGTCGAAGCCGGCAGCCAGCGAACGCTGTTGGTCGTCTTCTTGGCCCCATCCGGTCAGGGCGAACAACACCATGCTTTTGCCCCAGGCCTGCTGCCGAATGCGGCGGCAGACTTCGTGGCCATCCAGCTTGGGCAGGCCGATGTCCAGAAACGTCACATCTGGCCGGAACGCCGCCGCGACGTCCAATGCTGCAAGGCCGTCGTAGGCGGTCTCTGTTTCGTTGCCCATCATCCTCAGCAGTTCCGCCAAGCTGGTGGCCGCGTCCTGGTTGTCGTCCACCACCAGAATGCGACGACGGGACTGCGGTCGAACCGGTTCGGCCGCAGTCCCGTCGTCCCGACGATCTCCGTCCAGGGCGGGGAACACCGGCAGGCGCACCACGAAGGCGCTGCCACGACCGTCGCCCTCGCTGCGGGCCTGAACCGAGCCGCCGTGCAGTTCGACCAGGCGCTGCACCAGCGACAGACCGATCCCCAAGCCGCCCTTCGACCGTTCCAATGAACGATCGACCTGGGTGAATATTTCGAAGATCTTGCTCAGCATGTGGGCTGGGATCCCCACGCCGTTGTCCTCCACCGTCACGACGGCATCGCTTCCTTGCGGTTCGACCGAAAGTCGGATGCGACCGCCCGGCGCGGTGTACTTCGCGGCGTTGTTCAATAAATTGGAGACGATCTGCGCCAGCCGAGTCAGGTCGCCGTCGACGCAGATAGGGACGAGCGGCACGGCGAGACTCAGGTCGTGCCCCATCTGCTCGATCAGCGGCTGGCTCGTTTCGACAGCGTTGCGCACGACCAAAGAAAGCTCGACCCGCTCCCTCTTCAGTTCGAGATTCCCGTGGCTGATGCGGCTCAGGTCGAGCAGATCGTCGATGAGCCGGACCAGGTGCCCGACCTGCCGCTCCATCATGTTGCGGGCTTGTTCGACGGCCTCGCCGTCGTTCCTTGCCAGCTTCATCAATTGCAACCCGTTGCGGATCGGCGCCAGCGGGTTGCGAAGCTCGTGAGCCAGGGTGGCGAGAAACTCGTCCTTGCGAACGTCCTGCTCACGAAGTTGGCCGACCAGTTGCTCCCGCTCGTGCTCGGCTTTCTTGCGGGCAGTGATGTCGCTGAACAGGATGGCAACCTTCAGGTCCGCCGCATCTCCAAGCCGGAACGCGTAGACGTCGAACCACCGGTTCCCCAGCGCCTTCGCGTGGTTCACGAAGCGGGTCGGTTCGCCGGTGAGCGCCACATGCCCGAAGATTTCGAACCAGAAAGTGTCGTGGTCCGGCGCCAGCTCCAGCATTCCCTTGCCCACCACATCTCGCAGTCCGGTGTGCGCCTCGAACGCCGGGTTGACCTCCACAAAGCGGTAGTCGGCGGGCAGGGAGTCGGCGTCGAAGATCATTTCGATCACGCAGAAGCCTTCATCCATCGACTCGAACAGCGTGCGAAACCTTGCGTCGCTCTGCCGCCGCGCCTCTTCGGCCTGCTTGCGACGGGTGATGTCGCTGGCCGCACCGAACCATTCCGAGATTTCGCCGTTGGCGTCGAGCAGCGGGATTGCTCGCGAAAAAGCCCACCCGACAGTGCCGTCGACGCACACGACCCGGTGTTCCAGCTCGAACACGCCCTTGGACCGAATCGCAGCCTGGACAGCACGCAAGACGAGCGGTTGGTCGTCCGCGAAGACGTACTTGAGCAACCAATCGCGGTTCGGCTCGTGGGTGTCGGCGATGAACTTCCGGCCCTGCAGGTGGTGCATCTCGGCCCAGTCCGGACTCATTCGGTAGATCACATCCGACGAGGCTTCTACGAGCGCCCGGAACCGCTCCTCGCTCGCCCGAATCGACTCGTCCGCCTCTTGCCGCATCCGGCTGATTTGCAACAGCGCCCCGACATGAGCCAACAACTCCCGGGCATAGAAGGGCTTCACCAGATAGGCGTCGGCCCCGGCCTGCATGCCTTCGACCCGGCTCTCCTCGCCCGCGCGGGCCGACAGCAGGATGACTGGGACGCCAGCCGTGCGGGGGTCGGCTCGCAACGCCCTCAGCAGCCCAAACCCGTCCAGCCGGGGCATCATCACGTCGGTCAGGATGACGTCGGGCATCCGTTGGCGCACCGCTTCGAGAGCAGCCTCGCCGTTCGCCACAGTCTCGACTTTGTACTGCCCATTCAGCAGCCGCCCGACGTAGCGCCGCATGTCGGCATTGTCGTCGGCCACCAGCACGCGGGGCAGGTCGGCACCGCTCCGGCGGGCTGACAAAGCGGAGACCGGCAGATCGTCGTGAACTGACGGCAGCTTCGCGCCAGCCGCATCGGAAGACTCGGCGTCAGGCAGCCAACGCAACGCTTCTTGCACGAATGGAGTCGCCCCCGCCGTAATCTGCGCGGCGATGCGACCGCCCCCCACTTGTTCAGGGGAAAGGTGTCCGGTTCCGAACGGGATCGAGATGCGAAAAGTGGTCCCCTGTTCGGCCTCGTTGGCTGACTCGCCAGCCGCCTCGCTGACAGACTTGCCAGCAACCTGACTTTCGGCCGTGATCGTGCCGCCGTGCAGTTTGACCAGTTCTTGAACCAGGGCCAGCCCGATGCCGCTCCCCTCGTGCGTGCGCCCCCGCGCGTTTTCGACCCGGTGAAACCGCTCGAACAGCCGAGGCATTTCGGCGGCGGGAATGCCTGTGCCGGAATCAAGGACCACAAGCTCGGCGGCTTTGCCGACCTGCCGCAAGGTGACGGCGATCTCGCCCTCGAAGGTGAACTTGAAGGCGTTGGACAGCAGATTGAGAACAATCTTCTCCCACATGGGACGGTCCACGAACACCGGCTCGCTGAGCGGCTGGCAATCGACGCGCAGTTTCAGCCCGGCCTTCTCGCAAGCTGAGCGGAAGTTGCTGGCGAGATCGGCGGTGAACTCGGCCAGATCGGTCGGCTCGTATGCCGCGCGCACCCGACCGGCCTCGATGCGTGAAAAATCCAGCAGCCCGTTCACCAGGCGCAGGAGCCGCAGGCCGTTGCGGTGAACAACGTCCAGCCGCTCCAGGTGCAAAGGCGGCAGCTCCTCTGGATCGGCCAAGGCGTCTTGGATCGGCCCAAGCATCAAGTCCAGTGGCGTGCGGAACTCGTGGCTCACGTTGGAGAAAAAGGCGGTCTTGGCCCGGTCGATTTCGGCCAGTGCCTTGGCCCGCCGCCGCTCGTCCTCATAGGCACCGGCCATGGCGACGGCGGTGGTCACGCCGGAAGCCAGCAAGTCGTAGAAGCTGCGGTAAGCCTCGTTCATCGGCAGGCGAGGGCTGACTGCGGCAATGAAGATGGCCACAGGGCGGTCGGCTCCTGGCGGGATGATCGGAATCGCCAGTGCCGCATTCGGCAGTTCGGGATGGAGGCCAGCGCAAACACGGGAGATCCGCTGCCTGACATCGTCCACTTGCACTGCTGATCCCGAACGGACAACGGCCTCCAAGGGCCAGACAGCCTGCTGCTCGGTCAAGGACACCACGCTCAGGCTGGCGACAACGTCTGCACTCAGGCCGGTTGCTCCGACCAGCCGGGCCTGATCGCCATGGGGTTCCAGTGCGTAGAACAAAACGAAGGGCAGGTCGAGGTCGTATCCGGCCAGGATCTGAGCGGACAAGGCGAGCGCTGCGCTGACCGACTCCGCGTTGCTTGTTTGGGAGGCCAGGTCACGCAGCGCCCGTGTCCTGCGCTCGCTGAGCATCTGGGTTGTCATCTCGATGACGGGGTGGAACAGGCCGCCGACCCGCCCGGTCTCGTCCCGGATGGGGCTGAACGAAAACGTGAAGAAGCATTCCTCCAAAAACCCGTGCCGTTCGAGGAACGTGTGCTGGGTTTCCAAGAAGGCCTTGTCGCCTGTCAAGGCGCAGTCGTGTGCCTGGCCAATGACCGGCCATGCCTCCTTCCAGCATTCGGGAAAGTTCTGCCCCATCGACCGCGGATGCTTGTCGCCGCAAATGACCCGGTAAGCGTCGTTGTAGAGCTGCACGAGGCCCGACCCCCAGATGACGCAGATGGGCAGATCCGAGGCCAAGCAGATGCTGACGGTCGTGCGCAGGCTCTGCGGCCAGTTGGCCACCGCACCCAGCGAGGTCGTTGACCAGTCCATCGACCGGATCAAGCTACCCATTTCGCCTCCCCCCATCAAAAAGGCGAGAGGCTCTGGATCAAAGGCCAACTTGTCGCTTCGATTCATGGGTTCCTTGCAGGTACGGGGCCGGCACCGCGGCACTTCGACGGTTCGGTTTCGGCGTTGTCCCGCCAGTTTAAGGCGCAGCTTGCCCCACGGTCGACAATGCGCTGAGTGGCGCGGCGGCTGAAAGGTGCAGCGGCTCTCGCCGAGCACGGACTCGCAACTTGAGTCCCTGCAATGTTGCTCAGCTACGCAGGAAGCCGCGATAGTCGGCTTGGGTCACCTCGTTGCAAATGCCGGCATAGCGTGCGAACCCGCCTGCGTAGGGCATGAAGACGCGCGGCTTGCCAGGCACGTTGGCGCCGAGATACCAAGACGAACTTGCCATGGGCAACAGGGTCGCATTGGCGGCGTCGTTCACTTCCTGCACCCAACGCTCGGCGGCGTCGGGCTCGGCCTCGATCCGCGTCAGACCCTTCGCTCTCATGTCGCGGATGCAGGTGGTGATCCAGTCGACGTGCTGTTCGATCGCGATCGGCATGTTGCAGAGCACCGACGGGCTGCCGGGACCCGTGATCGTGAAGAGGTTCGGAAATTTCGGCATCTGCAGGCCGAGGTAGGTACGTGGTCCGGCCGCCCACGCCTCCTTCAGCGTATGTCCGTGGGTCCCGCTGATGTTCAAGCTCAGCAAGGGTCCGGTCAGCGCGTCGAAGCCGGTCGCGAACACGATGATGTCGAGTTCGTATTCTTCGCGCGTGGTCCGGATGCCGCTTTCGGTGACCTCGACGATCGGCTCGGCCTTGAGGTCGACGAGCAGCACGTTGTCGCGGTTGAAGGTCGCAAAGTAGCCACTGTCGATCGGGGGCCGCTTGGTCGCGAAGCCGTGGTCGTGCGGCGTCAGCATCCCGGCGACCTGCGGGTCGGTGACCGTCTCCTTGATTTTCTTGCGGATGAAGTCCGACGCGGTCGCGTTGGCCTGCTGGTTTTCGAGCACGTCGCGAAAGCTCGCGCGGAACCGGAGGCCGCCGCGCGTCCATGCCTTCTCGTAGATGTCATCGCGCTCTGCGTCCGACACCGAGAGGGCGGACCGGTCCGACACCGTGAAAGGGTGGCCGTTCGCGCCGGCGCGCGCGCGCCGCCAGACGTCGTCGTAGTTGGCCCGCGTGAGCTCGACCTCCTGCGGCGTCACCGAGCGGTTGCGCGCGGGAATGCTGTAGTTCGCGGTGCGCTGGAAGACCGTCAGGTGCCTGGCCTGCTCGGCAATCGCCGGGGCGAGCTGGATGCCGGTCGAGCCGGTGCCGATCTGGCCGACGCGCTTGCCCGCAAAATCGACGCCTGCGTGCGGCCAAGCGCCGGTATGGTGCCGCGGGCCCTTGAAGGTCTCGAGGCCCTTCAACGTCGGCACGTTCGCGCTCGACAGGCAGCCGACGGCGGTAATCAGGAAGGGGGCCCGGAATCGCTCGCCGCTTTCGGTTTCGACGGCCCACTGGCGTTCTT
>JANXVK010000137.1 GCA_025351675.1 Rhizobacter sp. | reverse complement strand
GGTGCGACGATGACCGCGTTGCGGCCCTTCAGCGCGTTGATGATCTTGTTGGCCGGCGTCGCGCCCGGGTTCGTCGACGGCGTGATCGCACAGACCACGCCGACCGGCCGCGCGATCTCGACGATGCCGGTGGTCGCGTCTTCCGAGATCACGCCGACCGAGCGCGCGTGCTGCAGGTCGCGCAACAAGCCGAAGGTCTTGCGGTGGTTCTTGCGGACCTTGTCGTCGACGTTGCCGATGCCGGTGTCGGCCACCGCCAGCTCGGCCAACTCGCGGTTGCGCGCCGGCTCGATGATGGCCCAGCCGGCCGCGGCGACGACCATGTCGACCTGCTGCTGCGTCGAGGATTCGTACTGGCGCTGTGCCGCTCGGGCGCGCTGGACCAGCGAGGCCACCGGCGTGGGCGATGCGGGCGCCGGGCTGCGGTTCGATAAAGCTTGTTCCATGACAGTTTCCTTGCCTGCGGTTGAACCGGATTCTGGCGCGCTGTGGCGCTGGGTCACGAATTTTGGGCCGCGACGCCGCCAATGGAAGGCTGGGGTGCGGCCGGTGGATCGTCCAGCTTGCGCGTCGGATCGATGAACAGCGCGGCGACGACGCCAATGGCGAGCAGCAGCGCCGAGATCGCGAACGGGACCTCGTAGCTGCCGGTGGTCTGAATCAGGTAGCCGAAGGCGACCGGCGAGATCATCCCCGCGACGCCAAAGCCTGTGTTCATCATGCCGCCGGCCGTGCCGGCGTAGGCGCCGGCGATGTCCAGCGGCAGGCTCCACAGCACCGCGTTGGTCAGCTCCAGGAAGAAGAACGAAGCCGAAAGAAACGCCACGGCCAGCAACGCGCTGTGGGTATACACCACGGGCATGATGAAGACGAGCGCGCCGCCCAGCCCGACGACCAGCATGATGCGCCGTGCGAGCTTCAGGTTGCCCGTGCGCCTGAACACGGCGTCGGACACGACGCCGCCCAGCGTGTCGCCGACCACCCCGGCGAGAAGCGGCAGCGCGGTGAACAGGGCCAGTTGCTTGAGGTCGAAGCCGCGTGCGTCCTTCAGGTACGAAGGCAGCCAGGTCAGGAACACCCACAGCGACCAGCCGTAGCAGAAGTCGACGAAGGTGACCAGCCACATCTTCCGGATCATCTCCTTCCACGGCGTCTTGCCCTTCGCGGCGCGCTTGAGCATCGCGGCCTGACCGCCGATCTCGTCGAGTTCCGCGGGCTTGACCCAGCTGTGTTCGACTGGCGTGTTGCGGAAGAACCAAACATAGAGCGCGGTCCAAAGCAGGCTGACCACGCCGAGGATGATGAACGACTGGCGCCAACCATATAGCGCGGCGATGCCGATCACGATCGGTGGTGTCACCGCGCCGCCGAGGCGCGCAAAGCTGTGCGTGATGCCCTGCGCGAAGCCGCGCTCGGTCGCCGGCAGCCAGAACGTGAAGGCGCGGGTCGCGGTCGGAAAGGCGCCGCCCTCGCCGATGCCCAGAACGAAGCGGAACACCAGCAGCGAGGTCAGTCCCCAGGCGAAGCCGCAAAGAATCGTCGCGATCGCCCAGATGATGCTCAGCACCGTCAGTACCAGTCGCGGGCCGAACCGGTCGGCACACCAGCCGCCGAAGATCTGCATCGCTGCGTAGGGGTAGGCGAACGCGGAGAAGACGAAGCCGAGCTGCGTGGCCGTCAGGCCGAATTCCTGCTTAAGCAGCGGGCCGGCGACCGAGATGTTGACTCGGTCGATGTAGGCGATGAAGTACATCAGGCACATGACCGCGAGGATCAGGTGGCGGACCTTGAACACATCTTTCATGTGGGCTCCGGTGCGGCCGCCGCGGCCGCGCAACATCACAAAAGTTCCAAATAATGGAACATACGATTAATATATAGAACAAATACTAAATCGCAAACGGGCCACCGTCAATGCGGATTGCCCGCATTCGGTATCGAAAGGAGCGAGGGAAGGGGCGCGCAGGCGCGGCGCCCGCCGCGCGACGCGCGTGCACGGCTCCCGGCCCGGCGACGGCGCCCGAGCCGATTGGCCTTCAGGGTGGATGTGCCGCGTATCGGACCGCGGTCGGGGAACGCTCAGTCGGCCTTCAGGTTGGCTTCCTTGGCGAGGCCGGACCAGCGCGCGAGTTCGACCTTCACCACCGCGCCCAGCGCTGCCGGCGTGCCGCCGACGCCTTCGCTGCCTTGCGCGAGCAGCTTGGCGCGGATGTCGGGTTCGCGGACGATCGTGTTCAGGGCCGCGTTCAGCTTGTCGATGATCGGCTTCGGCGTCTTCGCCGGCACGAACATCGCGTACCACGAGTCGACCTCGAAATCGGCGACGCCGGCCTCCTGCATCGTCGGCACGTCGGGGAAGGCGGCGCTGCGCTTCGCCGTCGACACGGCCAACGCCTTCAGCTTGCCGGTCTTGACGAACTGCGCCGCCGCGGGAATGGAGACCCACAGCAGCGGCACCTGCCCGCCCAGCACATCGGTCACCGCCGGGCCGCCGCCGCGGTACGGTATGTGCGTCATCTTGGTGCCGGTGCGCAGCTTGAACAGCTCGCCCGCGAGGTGCCCCGGCGAGCCGTTGCCGACCGACGCGAACGACAGACTGTCGGGCTTGGCCTTCGCGAGCGCGATCAGCTCGGCGACGTTGGCGACCGGTAGCTGCAGGTTCGCGACCAGGATCTGCGGCAGCGAGGCGATCGTGCCGACCGGCTCGAAGTCTTTGACCGTGTTGAACGGCAGCTTCGGGTAGATCGACGGGTTGATCGTGTGCGACGACAAGGTGAACAACACCGTGTAGCCGTCGGACGCCGCCTTCGCGACCACGTCGGTGCCGAGCGAGCCGGCCGCGCCGCCGCGGTTCTCGATGATGATCGGCTGGCCGAGCTCCTTCTGGAAGCGCTCCTGCACAATGCGCGCGATCACGTCGGTGCCGCCGCCGGGCGGGTAGGGCACGACGAAGCGGATCGGCTTGTCGGGCCAGTGCTGCTGCGCGTGCGCGGCGGGCGCGGCGAGCACAGCCGCGGTGATCAGGGCGGCGTGCGCCAGGTGATTCAGAACGCTCATTCCGGTCTCCTTCGTTGTGTCGTCGCCGGCAGAACTGCCGGCGCGTGGTTCGATCGAAACCCGAGGGCTGCGCTCGCCTCGGCGGCGCAGGCGAGCAATTGGTCGGTGAGTTTGCGCGCCTGCGGCCGCGCGAAGCGGATAGCCGGCACGCTCATGCCGACCGCCGCCACGGCCACGCCGCGCGCATCGCGCAACACCGCGCCGAGGCCGCAGACGCCGAGCCGCCACTCTTCGCGGTTCTCGGCCACGCCGCGCGCGCGGCTGCGTTGCAGCTCGGCAGCAAGTGCCTTGAAGTCGGTGATCGTGTTCGGCGTGTGCGCGACGAGCTTGCCGAGTAGCGCGCGCAGCGCGGCCACGTCGGGCTCGGCGCAGGCGAGCAGCGCCTTGCCCGAGGCCACGCACCAGGCGGGCGCGCGCCCGCCGATGCGCGAGTACGCGGCCACCGGCAACGGGCTGTCGAACTTGTCGAGGTAGACGATCTCGGCGCCGTCCAGCGCGGCGAGGTGGATCGTCTCGCCGCTGGTGCGCGCCAGCGCGGCGAGGTGCGGGCGCACGAGCGCGCCGATGTCGCTTGACTGGCTCACCAGCGCACCGAGCTCGAACAGGCGCAAGCTCGCGCGGTAGGCGGTGGTCGAAGCATCCTGCGTCGCCCAGCCGCACTCGACCAGCGTCTGCAACGTGCGGTGCGCGTTGCTGCGCGCCAGACCGAACGCCTGCGCAACGTCGGTCGCGCGGCAGTCGCGTTGCTGACGAGCCAGCCAGTCGAGCACGGCGAGGCCTTTGGCGAGGGTAGAGTCCAGATCGTCTCCTGCACTTGGGTAAAAAATTCCAAATATTGGAACAATGTATCTAAACATGGAACAAGATTATCGCAGCGCCGACCCGCCTGTCAATGCGTTCGAACGCGCGGTCCGGTTCTCCGCTCAGCGCCACGCGCCGCGCCCGATCATCGTGATCAACTCGCGGAAGAGCGCACTGCTGACCGAGCCCGAGAGGTCGAGCACGTGGCTGCGGCTGTAGTACGGGCTCAGGTCGAGCCCGACGCCGACGCCGTAGATCTCGGCACCTCTCGACTCGAATCGCGCGACCTCGTCCTTCAGGTGGTGATCGAGGTAGTGCGCGTCGTTCGCGAGGTTCGTCGCGCTGTCCATCGGCGAGCCGTCGGAGAGCACGAGCAGCAGCTTGCGCTGTTCGTCGCGGGCATCGGCGCGGCGCATCGCCCACGCCAGCGCCTCGCCGTCGATGCCCTCGCGGAACAGATCGGCCTTCAACAACGCGGCGACGCCCAAGCGCGCGCGGCGCCAGTTCGTGGCCGCGTCCTTGAACACCATGTGGCAGGCCTCGTTGAGCCGGCCCGGATGCGCCGGCCGCCCCGCGCGCACCCAGTCGCGTTGCGCGCGGCCGCCGTTCCAGGCGTTGGTCGTGAAGCCCAGCACTTCGCTCGCGACACCCGCCTGTTCGAGCGCGCGCGCCAGCACGTCGACCAGCACCGCGACCGATTCGATGTGCTCCTTCATCGAGCCGGAGCAATCGATCAGGATCGTCACGAGGCAGTCGGCGCGTGGCTCTTCGCGTTCGATGCGGAACAGCCGGCGCTCGGTCGGCGAGGCGATCAGTTGCGCGAGGCGCCGGCCGTCGATGTGGCCTTCTTCCTGGCCGCCGTCCCAACCGTCGCGCGCGGGCACCGCGAGCAGCGCCTTCAGGTCGCGTGCGAGGTGCGCGACGTTGACGCCGAGGCCGGCGATGCGCGTGTCGAGGCGCTCGCGGTTTTCCTTCAGCATCTCGACGCGCACCAGCGTGGCGGCGGTGACCTCGCGGTCGTACGCATTCGTGAAGACGCGGTAGCCGTCGTCGGTGCTGTCGAGCACGAGGCTGCGGCCGGAGACGGCGGTCGCGACGCCGTCGTCGATCTCTTCACCGCTGTCGAGCAGCAGCGCGAACGCGGCCCAGGCGTCTTCGTCGAGCGTGTCGTCGTTGGCGGCTGATTCGTCTTCGGCTGACCGCAGCATCGCGCCGATCGTCTGCGCGATGGCCAGCGCGTGCGGTGCGTACGCGGCTTGGTTCGCGCGCTCGCGCTTCAGGCCGGCGAGCGCGCTGCCGATCAGCGGCGAGATGCCGGCGCGGGTCGCTTCGAGCCGGTCTTCGATGGCCTCGGGGACCGCGTCGCCGGTGACGCGAGAGCGCGCCATCTGCGCGACGCTGTAGAGCAGCAGCCCGCGCGCGCTGTCGATGCCGCCGGCATCGTGGAACGCCAGCGACCAGGCCTCGAAACGATGCCGCAGGTTGCGGTGCACGCCTGCCATGCCGGCGGGCACGAGCGCCTCGCAGCGAAACTGCTCCAGCAACTCGAACACCATGCGCTCGACCGGGTCGGCGGGGCACAGGCGAACGTGCAGATTCGCGTCGCTGTTCGCCAGGCGCAGGCCGAAGCCGTCGGCCATGCCGCGGAACGAGCCGAAGTCGTCGGCGTCCAGCGACGGGTTCAGGTGCGGCGCATACAGCGGCAAGGCGCGCCGGCCGCGATGCAATCGCCGACCGCGAAAGTGCAGATCACGCTCGCCGCTGAGCGCGCGGATCGCCGCTGCGCAGAGTTCTTCGATGCGCTCCTGGTGCCGCGCCCGGAGCTGGGCTTCGCTCATCTCGCGTCGCCGGTCAGTTGGTACGACTCGTCGAGTTCCCGATCGAAGCAGCGCTGGAAATACTCGGCCACCACCGGTCGCTCGGCCTCGTCGCACTTGTTGACGAACGACAGGCGGAACGCGAGCGCCGCGTCGTTGAAGATCTCGAGGTTCTCGGCCCAGGTGATCACGGTGCGCGGCGACATCAAGGTCGACAGATCACCCGCCGCGAAGCCCTTGCGCGTGAGATCGGCGACCGCGACCATCTGTTGCACCAGCGCCTTGCCGGCCTCGTTGGCGAGCGACGGCACGCGCGCCTGCACGATCGCGACCTCTTCATCGGCGGCCAAGTAGTTCAGCGACGCGACGATGTTCCAGCGGTCGATCTGCGCGTGGTTCAGTCGCTGTGCGCCGTGGTACAGGCCGTTCAGGTTGCCCAGGCCGACGGTGTTGGCGGTCGCGAACAAGCGGAAAAACGGGTGCGGCGTCAGCACCTTGTTCTGGTCCATCAGTGTGAACTTGCCGTCGCGTTCGAGGATGCGCTGGATCACGAACATCACGTCGGGCCGGCCCGCGTCGTACTCGTCGAAAATCAGCGCGACCGGCCGCTGCAGCGCCCAGGGCACGATGCCTTCCTGGAACTCGGTCACCTGCTGACCGTCACGCAGCACGACGGCGTCTTTGCCGACGAGGTCGAGCCGGCTGATGTGGCCGTCGAGGTTGACGCGGACGCAGGGCCAGTTCAGGCGCGCGGCGACCTGTTCGATGTGCGTCGACTTGCCGGTGCCGTGCAGGCCCTGCACCATCACGCGCCGGTCGCGTGTGAAGCCGGCGAGGATCGCGAGCGTCACCGCCGGGTTGAAGCGGTAGACCGCGTCGATCTCCGGCACGTGCTCGTCGCGTTCGCTGAACGCGGGCACCTGCAGATCGCTGTCGATGCCGAACAGATCGCGTGCGGAAACCATGCGGTCGGGCCGCGCTGTGTTGATGTCGCTCATCGGGTCACACCTTGTCGATTCGGCTCAGCGCGAGCGCCGCGCGTTGCAACGCCGGCAGCAACTGCTTCGCCTTCGCGGCCGTGAGCCGCATGATCGGCGCCTGCACAGCGACGCACAGATTGGAGAGGCCGGCGGGCGAGGGCACCAGCACCGCGAGGCACAGCAGGCCGGGCAGAAATTCTTCGTCGTCGAGCGCGTAGCCGTCGGTCTGCACGCGCTTGATTTCGCGCTCGAGCTTGGCGAGGTCGGTCAGCGTCTTCGCGGTGTACTTCTCGAGCGGCGCGTGCGCGAGCAGCCGCTGGCGCTGCGCAGCGGTCATCTGCGCCAGCAACACCTTGCCGCTGGCCGAACAGTGCGCCGGCACGCGCGAACCCGGGTGCAGGTAGAAGCGCAGCGGCGCCGCGGTCTCGACCCGGTCGAGGTAGATCACCTCGCTGCCCGACAGTGCGGTGATGTTGCAGCTCTCGCCGACTTCTTCGACCAGATGCCGCAGCACCACGTGACGCGCGCCGTGGTGGGTGTCGTTCAGCAGCAGGTTCTCGGCCAGGCGCCGCAGCCGCGTGCCGGTGCCGTAGTGACGGCCGTCGCCTTCGCGCTGCAGCAGGCCGGTGGATTCGAGTTGCTGCAGCATGCGGTGCAGCGTCGGCTTCGGCAGGCCGGTCTCTTCGACCAGCGCCTGCAGCGAGTAGCGCTGGTCTTTCGCGGCGATCACTTCGAGCAGCGCGATCAGGCGCATCGTCGGCGTGTCGCCGCCGAGTTCGGCCGGGTCGGGTTGGCACTTGCGGACGACGTTCATGGTGAGCGTGATGATAGTCGCGTTCCGAAAAATAGTACGATGCGTCTCGATTATTGATTCATGTTGACGCCGGTTGGCGTCGAACCTATAGTCCGCAGCAGTTTCATTTTCCGGGACGCGTCGTTCCGGATCGTCCAATCCCAGATCGGAGACAACCCATGAGCAAGCAACCCGCAGCCGCCCGCACCGCCGTCCAAGGCGTGCAGAAGATGACCCCGTCGGAGGCCTTCGTCGAGACGATGGTCGCGAACGGCGTGACCGACATGTTCGGCATCATGGGCTCCGCCTTCATGGACGCGATGGACATCTTCGCGCCCGCAGGCATCCGCCTGATTCCGGTGGTGCACGAGCAGGGCGCCGGCCACATGGCCGACGGCTACGCTCGCGTGTCGGGCCGCCACGGTGTCGTGATCGGCCAGAACGGCCCCGGCATCAGCAACTGCGTGACCGCCATCGCCGCGGCCTACTGGGCGCACAGCCCGGTCGTGATGATCACGCCCGAAACCGGCACGATGGGCATGGGCCTCGGCGGGTTTCAAGAGGCGAACCAGCTGCCGATGTTCCAGGAGTTCACCAAGTACCAAGGCCACGTGGTCAACCCGAAGCGCATGGCCGAGTTCACCGCGCGCTGCTTCGACCGCGCGATCAGCGAGATGGGGCCGACGCAGCTCAACATCCCGCGTGACTACTTCTACGGCGAGATCACCTGCGAGATCCCGAAGCCGATGCGCGTCGAGCGCGGCGCTGGCGGCGAGAACAGCCTGAACGCCGCGGCCGAGCTGCTCGCGAACGCGAAGTTCCCGGTGATCCTCGCCGGTGGCGGTGTGGTGATGGGCGATGCGGTCGAGGAGTGCAAGGCGCTGGCCGAACGCCTCGGCGCGCCGGTCGTCGTGGGCTACTTGCGTAACGATGCGTTCCCGGCCAGTCACCCACTGTGGGCCGGCCCGCTCGGCTACCAGGGCTCGAAGGCGGCGATGAAGCTGATCGCGCAGGCCGATGTGGTGATCGCACTCGGCTCGCGCATGGGCCCGTTCGGCACGCTGCCGCAGCACGGCCTCGACTACTGGCCGAAGGACGCGAAGATCATCCAGGTCGAGGCCGACCACACCAACCTCGGCCTCGTGAAGAAAATCACCGTCGGCATCCACGGCGACGCGAAGGCCGCCGCGAAGGCGATCAGCGCGCGCCTCGAAGGCAAGACCTTGGCTTGCGACGCGACCAAGGCCACGCGTGCCGCGACGATCAAATCCGAGAAGGCCGCGTGGGAGAAAGAGCTCGACGAGTGGACGCACGAGAAAGACGCGTTCAGCCTCGACATGATCGAGGAGCAGGCCAAGGAGCCGGGCAACTGGCTGCACCCGCGCCAAGTGCTGCGCGAGCTCGAGAAGGCGATGCCGCCGCGCGCGATGGTCTCGACCGACATCGGCAACATCAACTCGGTCGCCAACAGTTATTTGCGCTTCGAAGAGCCGCGCTCGTTCTTCGCGCCGATGAGCTTCGGCAACTGCGGGTACGCGCTGCCGACCATCATCGGCGCCAAGTGCGCGGCGATGGACCGGCCCGCGATCTCGTACGCCGGTGACGGCGCCTGGGGCATGAGCATGAGTGAGCTGATGACCTGCGTGCGCCACAACATCCCGGTCACGGCGATCGTGTTCCACAACCGCCAGTGGGGGGCAGAGAAGAAGAACCAGGTCGACTTCTACAACCGCCGCTTCGTCGCCGGTGAGCTCGACAACACCAGCTTCGCCGGCATCGCGATCGCGATGGGCGCCGAGGGCGTCGTCGTCGACAAGCTCGAAGACGTCGGCCCGGCCTTGAAGAAGGCGATCGCTGCGCAGATGAACGAAGGCAAGACGACCGTGATCGAGATCATGTGCACGCGTGAACTCGGCGACCCGTTCCGCCGCGACGCGCTCGCCAAGCCGGTGCGCTTCCTCGACAAGTACAAGGACTACGTCTGAGCGAGATGCCCGTGGCGCAGGCCAGCCACCCGCGCCTCGCCGCGCTGGTCGAGCGGGCGCGCGAGCACGCTGCGTCGCAAGGTGCGCCGCGCGTCGGCATCGTCTACCCGGGCGATGCGCTGGCGCTCGACGCCGCCGCGCGCATGCTCGACGCCGGCATCGCCACGCCGGTGCTGATCGGCCCGCGCTTGGGAATAGCGCGCGCCGCCGAGGCGGCCGGCATCGACCTGCGTCGTTTCGAGCTGATCGAGACGGCCGACGTGCCCGCCGAGGCCGCCCTGCGCGCGACCGCGCTCGCACGCAGCGGCGATCTGCAGGCGCTGATGAAAGGCTCGCTGCACACCGACGAGCTCATGTCGGCGATCGTGAACAAGGCGACCGGCCTGCGCGGCAACACGCGCATCAGCCACGCGTTCCTGTTCGATTTGCCGCGCTATCCGAAGCTGCTCGCGCTCGCCGACTGCGTCGTCAACATCGCGCCCGATCTGAAGACCAAGCGCGACATCCTTGGCAACGCGGTGACGTTGCTGCAGACGCTCGGCATCGCGCAGCCCAAGGTCGGCATCGTCGCGGCCGTCGAGGTCGTGAACCCGGCGATCCCGGCGACGCTCGATGCGCAGGCGCTGGTCGAGCTCGCGCGCGCCGGCGAATGGCCGGGTGCGATCGTCGACGGCCCGTTCGGCTTCGACAACGCGATTTCGGCCGAGGCCGCGCGCATCAAGAAGATAGCCTCGACCGTGCCCGGCGATGCCGACCTGCTGCTGATGCCCGACCTGAACGCCGGCAACATGCTCTACAAGAGCTTCAACTACATCGGCGGTGGCGACTGCGCGGGGCTCGTGCTCGGCGCGACCGTGCCGGTGGTGCTGACCTCGCGTGCCGATTCGCTGCAGTCGCGGATCGCGTCGGTGGCGCTGGCGGTGCTGGCGAGAGCGCACGGGCTGAGCGCGCGGCTCGGGTCGTATCGGGACCCGACGTGATCAGGTGGCACGCACGCGTTTCGGGATTCGCGGTCGCCGCGCTTGCGGCCTGCCTCGTCACCGCCCCTGCGACGGCGGCCACCGACGTCGCGGCGATGCGCGAGTTCGTCGATGCGGCGATCAAGCCACTCATGGCAGAACACAAGCTGCCCGGCATGGCCGTTGCGGTGACGGTCGATGGTCAGGCCTTCTTTTTCAACTACGGCGTGGCATCGCGCGAGACGAACCAGCCGGTCAGCGAGGCGACGATCTTCGAACTGGGGTCGGTGAGCAAGGTCTTCACGGCCACACTGGGCTTGCACGCGCAAGCCCTCGGCAAGTTGTCGCTGGAAGATCACCCGAGCAGGTTCATGCCGGCGCTGAAGGGGCGGGCGATCGACAGGGCGACCCTGCTCCATCTTGGCACCTACACCGCGGGCGGACTGCCGCTGCAGCTTCCGGACGACGTGTCCGACGACAAACACATCGTTCCGTACTTTCGGGATTTTCGACCTGACGCGAAGCCCGGCGCGCGACGCAAATATTCCAACGCCAGCATCGGCTTGTTTGGCCACATCACCGCGCTGGCGCTGCGCCGCGATTTCGCGGATGCGGTCGAGACCGAGCTCCTGCCGAAGCTCGGCTTGGCGCACACCTACATCCGCGTGCCGGCGCGCGCGATGGCGGACCACGCGTGGGGCTACGACAGCGACAGCAAGCCCCGGCGTGTCAACCCGGGCGTGTTCGACGCAGAAGCCTATGGCGTCAAGTCGACATCCGCGGACATGATTCGCTTCGTGCAGGTCAACTTGGACGCAAGCAGTCTCGAGGAGCCCGTGCGGCGCGCGGTCGACGGGACCCATACAGGGTACTTCTCGGTCGGTACGATGGTTCAGGGGCTCGGGTGGGAGCAGTACCCCTATCCCGTCTCGTTGGAGCGCCTTCTTCAGGGCAACTCGGAAACCATCATCCTCGAGTCCAACGCAGCAAGGCGGGTCGCGCCGGGGCTGGGAGGTCCGCGTCTTTTCAACAAAACGGGATCGACAGCGGGGTTCGGCGCCTACCTTGCATTCGTGCCGGACCAGCGGATCGGCATCGTGCTGTTGGCGAACCGGAATTATCCGATCCCGGATCGTGTGCGAACCGGCGCTTCGATCCTCGACTGGCTTGCGGCGCACACGAAGTGACCGATCGACCGACCGCGCGGTGCGGTGGCCGTGTGCGAGAAACCAGCGACGCCCAGCTCACGCGCCAAGCCGCCGCGCGGGCG
>JANXVK010000074.1 GCA_025351675.1 Rhizobacter sp. | reverse complement strand
ATCTCTTGATGAAGACCTTCTTGCCGGTGGCCGCGGCGCTCACGGCTTGGTCCAGGTCATCGAGGCCGGATCGTAGAGCCAGGTGCGGGCCTCTTCGACTGTCGCCGGCCAAGGGCGCTTGGCGGCCTCGTCGGGCGTCAGGATCCAGACGTCGCGCAACTGCTCGCCGGTCGTGTCCAGCGTGTAGTTCACGACCGCCTTCGCTCCGGTGAGGGTCGCGGCGATCACGATCATGTTCTGCTGGTTGCGCACGCGCGAGCCGGGCGACAGCGTGCGGCTCTTGCCGTTCAACACGATGGTCGGGTACTCGCCGAAAACGATCGCGCCGCGCAAGGTGTTCTGCGAGAACGCACGCAGTTGCGCGGCAGCGGGGGCAACAAGGCCGAGCGCGAGGATCGCGGCGATCAACGGACGAGCGGCACAGCGGTACGTGGTGTTCATCCAGTGGCTGTCGGAGTGGTGAGGGCGCTCATTTTACCGTGGGTATCGGCTGACGTACCATCACGGCGCGCCCCGTTTTTCGCCTGTGGAGTTGCCCATGTTCGGCATTGCTGACTACCCCTCGTTCGTGATCGCCGTGATCGTGTTCCTGCTGATCCCCGGCCCGGGCAACCTCGCGTTGATCACGTCGACCGGCAAGGGCGGCCTGCGCGGCGGCTTCGGCTCGATCTTCGGGCTGATCGTCGGCGACCAGGTGCTGATGTGGACGGCGGTCGCCGGTGTCGCCGCGTTGCTGGCAGCCTCGCCGGCGGCTTTTCACGCGGTGCAGTGGCTCGGTGCCGGCTACCTCGCGTGGCTCGGCCTGCGCATGATCCTGGCCAAACCGGGCGACCGGCCGGTGCTGCAGATGCAGCCGAGCCACTTCTTCCGGCAGTCGTTCGTGATCACCTTGCTGAACCCGAAGGCGATCGTGTTCTACATGGCGTTCTTCCCGCTGTTCGTCGACCCGGCGCAGCACCGCGGGCTGCTGCCGTTCGCGGTGATGGCCGCGACGATCGCGGCGCTCACCTTCCTCTATGGCCTGATCGTCGTGCTGCTGACGCACCGGCTGGCCGAGCGCTTGCGCGCGAACCCGAAGGTCTCCGGCGCGCTGCAGAAAATCGCGGGTGTCTTCCTGATCGGTTTCGGGGTGAAGCTCGTGCTGTCTCGCTGATCAGCCTGCGACGACCGTGCCGCTGACCTCGCCCAGGCCGATCCGGGCCGCGCCCGCGCGAGCGCAGTGGCCGCGCAAGGTGATCGTGTCGCCGTCCTGCAGGAACGTGCGCTGTTCGCCGTTCGGCAGCGTGATCTTCTGCTTGCCACCGGCGGTCAGTTCGAGCAGCGAGCCGCTCTGATCCGGCGTCGGGCCCGAGAGCGTGCCCGAGCCGAGCAGGTCGCCGGGTTGCAGGTTGCAGCCATTGACGCTGTGGTGCGTGACGAGTTGGGCGAAAGTCCAGTAGGCGGCCTCTGCCACGCCCGATTGCGACAGCTTCACCGCGGGCTCGCCGGCTGCCAGCATCGCGGCGGTTTGCAGCCAGACTTGGAGCGTCATCTCGATCGCGCCGTGGTCGCGGTTGAACGCCGAGTCGAGATACGGCAGCGGCTGCGGGTCGCCCGCCGGTCGCGTGAACGCGGTTCGGTACGGCGCCAGCGCCTCCATCGTGATGACCCACGGCGAGATCGTCGTCGCGAAGTTCTTCGCGAGGAAGGGCCCCAGCGGCTGGTACTCCCAAGCCTGCAGGTCGCGCGCCGACCAGTCGTTCAGCAGGCAGACGCCGAACAGGTGATCTTCGGCCGCGTCGATCGGAATCGAATCGCCGAGCGCGTTGCCCGGCCCGACGAACAGGCCGAGTTCGAGCTCGTAGTCGATGCGCTGGCTCGGGCCGAACACCGGCGTCGGCGCCTCGCCCTTCGTTTGGCCCATCGGCCGCCTGAACCGCTGGCCGCTGACGCCGATCGACGACGCGCGGCCGTGGTAACCGATCGGCACCCATTGGTAGTTCGGCAGCAGCGGGTTGTCGGGGCGGAACAGCTTGCCGACGGCCGTGGCGTGGTGGATGCCGGTATAAAAATCGGTGTAGTCGCCGATGCGGCATGGCAGCGTCATCTCGACCGCCGCCTGCGGGTACAGCGCGATCTCCCACTCGCCCGCCTTCGGGCTGCCTTGCTGCAAGCC
>JANXVK010000051.1 GCA_025351675.1 Rhizobacter sp. | reverse complement strand
CCTGGCAATGTCGGCGGCTCGAATGTCGGCGCGCGCGAGTCGCTCCAGCGTCATCGCCAGCGACCCTTCCTGCAGATGGCCCTGGCGCTCGTGGTGATCGCGGCGCCGCACATGGTGGCGGTCCTCGGCGATGTTCGCGAGGTGCGAGAAGTAGCTGAACGCGCGGATCACGCTGACGGTCTGGTCGCCCGACAGGTTCTTCAGCAAACGGTCCAGCGCCCGGCCGGCCTGCGCATCGCTCTTCAATCGATAGGCCACCGAGAGCTGGCGCACCCGCTCGACCAACTCGAACGCAGCCTTGCCCTCCTGCTCGCGGATCACGTCGCCGAGGATGCGGCCGAGCAGCCGGATGTCGTCGACCAGCGGGCGGTTCTTCTCGGCGGCATCGAGGCTCGCCTTGCCTTTTGCCGACGCTTTGACCGAGGGTTTCGTGGACGCCTTGACGCCTGTTGCCATGCTGATCTCGATCATGTAATTTGGTTACGGGCGGCCCGATGCTAGCAGCCGGCCGGAGGGGCTGATGCAAGACGTGCGCCTGCTAGCATTCCGGCCATGCCGAACTTGCCCACGGGCGCCACCCTCATCGCCACCCGCGAGAGCCGCCTCGCCCTCTGGCAGGCCGGGCATGTGCGCGACCTGCTGACGCAACGCTTCGGGCTCCATGTCGAACTGCTCGGCATGACGACGCGCGGTGACCAGATCCTCGATCGCACGCTGTCGAAGGTCGGCGGCAAGGGCCTGTTCGTCAAGGAGCTCGAAACCGCGCTCGAAGAGGGCCGCGCGCATCTGGCGGTGCACTCGCTGAAGGATGTGCCGATGGACCTGCCCGAGGGCTTCGAGCTCGCGGCGGTGCTGGCGCGCGAAGACCCGCGCGACGCGTTCGTCTCGCCGCGCTACCCATCGCTGGCCGAACTGCCGCAGGGCGCGGTCGTCGGCACCTCGAGCCTGCGCCGCGTCGTGCAGCTGCTCGCGGCGCGGCCCGATCTCGATGTGCAACCGCTGCGCGGCAACCTCGACACGCGGCTGCGCAAGCTCGACGACGGCGGCTTCGATGCGATCGTGCTTGCCGCGGCCGGTCTGATGCGCCTCGGCCTCGCCGACCGCATCGCCAGCCGCTTCGAGCCCGAAACCATGTTGCCGTGCGCCGGGCAGGGCGCGCTCGGCATCGAGGTGCGCACCGACGCGGTCGCGCTGCGCGCGCAGCTCGCGCAACTCACGCACCGCCCGACCTGGTTCGCGGTCCAGGCCGAACGCGCGGTCTCGCGCGCACTCGGCGGCAGCTGCAGCATGCCGCTCGCGGCGCATGCCGTGTGGCATGGCGAGACGCTGAGCTTGCGGGTCGCGCTCGGCGATGCGCAGACGCCGCGTGCGCCGCTGCTGCGCGCGCAGGTCAGCGGCCCGGCGCACACCGACGCGCAAGCCCGTGCGCTCGGCGAGCACGCCGCACAGACCTTGCGCGAGGCCGGCGCGCAGGCCTACCTCGGCGCCGCCGACGCAGCCGGCGCGGCGCCCTGAACCGCATGCGCGTGATCGTCACGCGGCCGGCGACGCAGGCGGCCGACTGGGTGGCGCAGCTGCGGGCGCATGCGATCGACGCGGTCGCGCTGCCGCTGATCCGCATCGCCCCGGTCGCCGACCCGGCCGCGCTCCACGCCGCGTGGCGCGGCTTGGCGCAACAGCGGCTCGTCGTCTTCGTCAGCCCGAACGCGGCCGAGCAGTTTTTCGCGCAGCGGCCATCCGATGCGCCGTGGCCGCCGGCGCTGCTGGCCGGGTCACCCGGCCCGGGCACGACGCGCGTCCTGGCCGGCCTCGGCGTGCCGCTGCCGCGCATCGTCGAGCCGGCGAGCGACGCGCCGCAGTTCGACTCCGAATCGCTGTGGGCGCAGTTGCGCGACCACGACTGGCGCGGTGCGAACGTGCTGATCGTGCGCGGCGACGGCGGCCGCGGCTGGCTCGCGCAAACGCTGCGCGAGGCCGGCGCGCAGGTCGGGCATGTGGCGGCCTACGAGCGCATCGCACCCGTGTTCGACGCGGCGGAGTCCGCGCGGTTGCGTGCCGCGCTCGACCGGCCCGCCGCGCACCTCTGGTTTTTCAGCAGCTCCGAGGCGATCGACAACCTCGCCGCGGCGCACGGCAGCGCCACCGACTGGCGCGCCGCGAGTGCCATCGCCACGCACCCGCGCATCGCCGTTCGGGCGCGGCAATTGGGGTTCGCACGCGTGACCGAAGCGCGACCGGCGCTGGCAGCCGTGGTCGCCTGCATACAATCGATGCGACCGTGAATGAAGACCTGAATCCTCCTGCCGCCGGCACCCCACCGGGTGCCACGCTGCCTGTCGTGGTGGCCGCCGCGCCGATGCCGGCGGCGCCCGCACGCTGGCTCTGGCTCGCGCTGGCCGTGCTCGGCGCGTTGTGCGTCGCGAGCTTGGTGCTGGCCTTTCAGTCCGACCAGCGCGGCGCCAGCCTCGAACAAGAACTCGTGCGCCGCCAGCAGGAGAGCGCTGGCAAGGTGACCGAGGCGCGCGCCTTCGCCAAGCAGGCGCAGGAGAGCGCCGGCGCCACCGCCGCGAAGACCGCACTGCTCGAAGCGCGCGTCGCCGAAGTGTCGGTGCAGCGCAGCCAGCTCGACGACCTGATCCAGTCGCTCTCGCGTTCGCGCGACGAGAACGTGCTGGTCGACATCGAGGCTGCGATCCGCGTTGCGCTGCAGCAGAACGCGATCACCGGCAGCGCCGAGCCGCTCGTCGCCACCTTGAAGCAGAGCGACGAGCGCCTCGCCCGCTACAACCAGCCGCGCCTCGAAGGTGTGCGCCGCGCGATCGCGCGCGACCTCGACCGCGTCAAGGCGACCAGCGTGGCCGACATCGCCTCGCTCGGCATCAAGCTCGACGAGGCGATCCGCATCGTCGACGACCTGCCGCTGCTGGCCGTGGCCGACTCGCGCAGCGGCAAGGACGTCGACAAGTCGGCGCGTGCCGGCAAGGCCAACGGCGCGGCAAGTACGGTCACGTTTGGGTCCGCCGCCGGCGCATCGCCCGGCTGGGGCGGCCAGTTTCTCGACAACTGGAACGCGTTCGGCGAAACCGTCTGGAGCGAGGTGAAGTCGCTGGTGCGCGTGACCCGCATCGACCACCCCGAGGCGATGCTGCTCGCGCCCGAGCAATCGTTCTTCGTCCGCGAGAACCTGAAACTTCGGCTGCTGAATGCGCGCCTGGCGCTGCTGAGCCGGCAGTTCGACACGGCGCAGTCGGATCTGCAGGCGGCAGTGACCACGCTCGATCGCTATTTCGATCGCAGCTCGAAGCGCACCGTGCTGGTGACCGAGCTGATCCGCCAGGTCGCCGGTCAGGCACGCCAAGTCGTCGTGCCGCGGCCGGACGACACGCTCGCGGCGCTGACGGCAGCCTCAGCGGGTCGCTAGAAATGACGACCTCTGGGCGCCTTCGGCACCGTCCCCTGCGGGGAGCTCAGGCCGCCGAGGGCCGCGAAGCGGGCCTCTTCGTGGCCCATGGCGGCCCGGCGCTGGCCTGACTCATGCGCAACATCATCTGGTTCGTGCTGCTGTTCGGCGTGGCCGTGCTCGCCGCGACCACGCTCGGTACCAACGACGGCCTGGCGACCTTCTACTGGCGCGACTGGCGCGTCGACGTCTCGCTGAACCTGTTTCTGCTCGCACTGGTCGGCAGCTGCTTCGTGATCGTCGCGGCGATCCAGACGATCAGTGCGCTCGTTGGCCTGCCGCAGCGCGCGCGCGAGTGGCGCGTGGCGCGGCGCGACCGCAGCGCGCAAGCCTCGCTGCGCGACGCGCTGGCGCAGTATTTCGGTGGGCGCTACAGCCGCGCGCAGAAGTCGGCACAGCGCGCGCTCGTGATCCAGGCCGACACGCCCGAGCTCGCACAGGACAACGAGTTCACCGTGCTCGGCCACCTGCTCGCCGCCGGCAGCGCCCACCGTTTGCAAGACCGCGCCGGTCGCGACGAGCAGCTGCGCTACGCGCTCGACCTGTCGCGCCGCAGCGCCGCGGCGCGCTCGGCCGAAGAGGGCGCGCGCCTGCTCGCCGCCGAATGGGCACTGGACGATCGCGACGCGCCGCGTGCGCTCGAACTGCTTGGCGAGCTGCCGCACGGCGTCGCCCGCCGCACGCACGCGCTGCGTCTGCGTCTGCAAGCCACGCGCCTGGGTCGTCAGCCGCAGGAGGCGCTGAAGACCGCGCGGCTGCTCGCCAAGCACCAAGGCTTCTCGAAGATCGCTGCGCAGGGCCTGCTGCGCTCGCTCGCGTTCGAGTCGCTCGACACCGCGCATGACATCGACCAGCTGAAGCGCGTTTGGGGCCAGTTCGATTCGGTGGATCGGCGCGATGCGTTCGTCGCGGCGCGCGCTTCCGACCGCGCGGTTGCGCTCGGCGCGCTCGACGACGCGCGTGCGTGGCTGCGGCCGTTCTGGGATCAGCCGGGCGAACTCGGCCCCGAAGAGCGCGCAGCGGTGTCGCTCAGCCTTGTCAACGCGATCTCGGGCCTCGGCGCCGACTGGCTGCCGCGGCTCGAAGCGGCCGCTACCGCCTGGACGCGCGAAGGTGCTGTCGCGCTCGCCGTCGGTTGCGCTTTGGCTGAGCGCCAGCTCTG
>JANXVK010000032.1 GCA_025351675.1 Rhizobacter sp. | reverse complement strand
TGAAATGTACGCGTGGGCAGCGATCGCACGTACGGTGAGCTCGTTCACCGGTGCTTGCTTCAGAAGGTCAATCGCCGACGCGAGGATAAGACCCTGCGTGTGATCGGCATGACGCTCGGAGAGAGAGAGGGTCTTCATCCTTGACGTACCTAATGACGCCATGTCAGAGTGTATGACATATAACAAGCCTGTCGAGTCCAGTCACGAGTCGTCAATACGGAGAGCCATGATGAAGAAGCAAGCGTTGATGATGAAGAGTGGGGCGGCCCAGGCCCTGAGCGTCCTCGGCACCCAGGTGCGATTTCTTTGCGAGTCGGAGAGCACGGGCAAGGCATGGTCGCTGATGGAGGTCGTGCTTCCCCTGGACGCCGGGCCACCGCTGCACGATCACGACTGGGACGAGGCCTACTACGTCACGAAGGGTGAGGTCGAGTTCACGATCGGCACCGAGACGGTCACGGTTCAGGAGGGCGACTTCGTCTACGCGCCAGGAGGGACGCTTCACGGCTTCCATGGCACATCGGCCGAAGCAGCGCGCATGCTGATCTTTGACGCCCCGGCTCACGCCGGATCGTTCTTCAAAGAAGTGGATCGCGAAGTTAAGCTGCCAGGCGATATGGCCAAGGTGCCCGAGATCGGTTTGCGCAACGGGATTCGCTTCATTCGCCCCTCCTGATCCGCGCATTCTCGTGGGCAGGTGCTCGCCGGCCGCCGCCTCTTTAGCTGTGGCCCCCGCTTTATGGTCGACTGTCCACTTTCGGAAGGCCGGACGTTCTCCGAGGACTTCCGCTTCGGGTCGGGTCAAGCCCGTCGGCCGGTGGATCAGCGGCGCGGCTAGCTACCGGTGAAGCTAGGCGTCGACGTAAGCTGCCGCTCGTCCTTGGCGCTGCCGGCCATGAGCAGCCGCTCATACTGAACACGTCAAGCGGACCGTCGGGAGCGCCAGGGATGATTGGTGCTGCGTCAATGTCCTGGGGACCAGCGCACACGCAACTGACGGTCGTTCAATTCCCGTCGTATCCGACACCTTCTCCCGAACCGGCAACCTCCGCCAGCCGCTCGCAGCGCATCGCATCGCATCGATCGGGTGACCGGCGCCACGGAAGCGTTCGGCCGCCCTTGCAAACCGCGAGGTTGCCACGTCCGCACCTTCGCGGCGAACGAGGGCCATGTGACCGAGCACCTCGTCATGCGCGGCATGCCAAGCCGGCAAGCGCATCACCACATCAGCGAGATACGCGGTCTCACCAGCGTACTCCTCTGCCAGGTCTAGCCGCCCGGCACGAGCTGCGGCAATGGCCGCTGGCACGGCAAAGGTGATGCGGCAGCCGGGGCAGGTCTCGAGCGGGCCGTGCACGGCCTCGCGCGCATCCTCCAATGCGTGCAGCGCAGCGGTCGGGTCGCTTGCTAGCAATATGCGCGTGCCATAGATGCGGTCAAACAGGTGGAAGCCGATGTCGGTCTGGCGCGCCAGATCCAGCGCCTGGACGATCAGGGCACGGGCGTCGCCGTATCGACCGCGATGCATGGCCACTTCGGCCAGCCTCTGCGTCGCGAAAGCCTCGCCGGTGGCGCCGCCGATGGCATGGTGCAGGCGCACGCCCAGCGTCAGGTGCTCCTCGGCCGCTGGAAGATTGCCGGCCAGCAGTTCTGCCTCGCCGCGTATCGTGATACCGAAAGCGTACCCGCGCGCGGCGCCGAGTCGGAGGGCTTCGGCGGCCAGCCCTTCGGCAAAGGCGATGACCTCCGGATAGGGCCGCGCTCCGTAAAGGAAACGCTGCAGGATGCAAAGTTGTCCGTCGAACACGCGCACGGCCAAGTGCGGCAGCTGGCTGGTGTCCTGCAGGTCGGCCCAGACGCTTTGGTGCAGTTCCCCGCGAGCATGCGCCGCTGCCGCCTGGGCCCACGATGCGGTCACGAGGGCCGAGGTGTCACCTGCCTGCAGCGCCAGTCGACGTGCCTCGGCCGCCTTCTGCGTGCCCATGGCCGGGTCGGCTGCGCCGAGGGCCGCGGCGCCGCTGTAGGTCAGGGCTTCGCACAGCTGTCCTTCGACGCTGTTCGGCTGCACGCCGACCAGCGCCTGCAACGCGCCCTTCGGGTCGCCCTGTTTGATTTGCGCGAGCGCGCCCTGTGCGCGCAGGTTGTGCGACAACGACTCGTCTGCGACGCTGGCGGCTGCACGGTAGGCGGCCACCGCAGCCGGGTCGCCCATCGCATCCAGGGCTCGCGCGCGCAGGTGGAGCGCCTCGGCATGACCGCTGTCGAAGTCGATCAAAGGCTCCAGATGGCGCAGCGCATCGCTGAAGGCGGCCAGGCGCATTGCGTCCCGGGCCGCGGCGAGAAGGAATGGCATGGCCTCGCGCGGACTCCCTCCGTCGAGCCAATGGCGTGCCACCACGGCCGGCGCGGCAGCGAGTTCAGCTAGGCGGTGCGCGGCCTGGCGGTGCATCTTGAGCCGCCGGTGCGGGGGAATCTGCTCGATCAAGGCCTGTCGCACCAGGTCGTGCCGAAACCTGTAGCGAGTGCCGGCCAGCGTGAGCGCGCCCACGGCCAGCGCAACGTCGAGCGCCGCAAACGCGTACGACTCGGCGTCCGGTGCCAGTGCCGCTGCCGTGGTGGCGTCGAATGCATCGCCGGCCAGGGCCATCCACTTCAGCGACGTCAGCGCCGCGTCGGGCACGTCGCACAAGCGGACAAGGATGGCTTCGGCGACGTTGTGTGGCAGCGGCCGTTCTCCGGACAACTCGGTGCAGCGGGCGAGTTCGATCGCAGCGAACGGGTTGCCCTCGGCGACGCGCACGATGTGTGTCACGAGCGCGTCGGACAGTGGGCCCGGTGCAGCCTGAACCACAAGCCGGCGGGCGTCGTCGTCGGCGAGCGGCTCAAGGTCGAGCGCCTGCATCATGCCGCTGCCGACGAGGCGTGACACACCGCGGGCGAGTGCCGATCCGGTCGTCGGCGGGCGCGTAGCCAACGCCACGCACAGCGGGGGCCCGCTGGCGATCAGGTGCATCAACACGTCGATGTCGGCGTCATCGAGCAGGTGCGCGTCATCGACCAGCACCAACACCTCACCGCCGCCCGACCCGGCCAGGAATAGGCGCCGCAGGGCACCGATGATCTGGTGCCGCCCGAGCGGCCCGGCCAGCTCGGCGGCCGGCGCCGCGAGCGGGCTGAGCTGGGCCAACACCGAGCGGGCGGTCGCACCGATCCGGTCGAGTACCTCACGGTCGGCCATGATCACCATTTCGGCCAACGCCGCGATGGCGGCGTAGGCGCATCCCGGCTGCGCGGCATCGACGCGCACAACCCTCCAGCCACGTTCCCGGGCAAGCGCGCCGAGCTCACGGCAGAACGCCGTTTTACCGATGCCGGTCGGCCCGCGTATGACGATGCCGCCTGGCCGCTCGGTAGTCGCCATCCCCAGCCACGCCACCGCACGGGCGCGCGTCATGGCCTGCCCGACGAAGGCCGGTCCTGCAGGTTGCAAGCCGGCGACGCACTGGTCGTACAGCGCTTCGGTCTCGCGATCCGGCGTGATGGCGAGTTCCTGCTGAAGCGCCTCGCGCAGGCGCGCATACCACCGGATCGCCGCCGCCCGGTTGCCGGCCGCGAGTTCGGCGGCCATCAGTTCGCGATGGGCGGGCTCGTCGGTGGGCGCTTCCTGGGCCAGCCGTTCCCACTGATGGCC
>JANXVK010000028.1 GCA_025351675.1 Rhizobacter sp. | reverse complement strand
CGGCGCGTACGGCTACAACCCGCAGGGCATCCGCATCGGCCAGGACAAGTCGCGCAACAAGAGCGCCGTGAAGGTCTGTGACCAGCGCCAGTTCAAGGATTACGACGACACGCTCGAACTCGGCACGCGCAACATCAAGGTCGCCTTGCGCCGCTTGCGTCGGTTTGCCCGCGAAGGCTCGGCCGAAGAGCTCGACCTCGACGACACGATCCGCAGCACCGCCGCCAACGCCGGCTGGCTCGACATCAAGATGGTGCCCGAGCGCCACAACAAGGTGAAGGTGCTGCTGCTGATGGACGTGGGCGGCACGATGGACGAGCACATCCACCGCGTCGAAGAGATCTTCAGTGCCGCGAAATCGGAATTCAAGCATCTGGAGTTCTATTATTTCCACAACTGCGTCTACGACTTCATGTGGAAGAACAACCGCCGCCGGTACAGCGAAAAGTTCCCGACCATGGACATCATTCGCAAGTACAACAAGGACTACAAGTTGATCTTCGTCGGCGACGCGACGATGAGCCCGTACGAGATCCTGCAGCCCGGCGGCAGCGTCGAGTACAACAACGAGGAGACCGGCGCCGCATGGCTGGCGCGGCTCACGCAGGCGTTCCCGAAGTTCGCCTGGATCAACCCCGAGCCGCAGGGCGTGTGGGGCTACCGGCAGAGCATCGCGGTGGTCCAGCAGTTGATGAACCAGCGCATGTTCCCGCTCTCGCTCGCGGGGCTGGAAGGGGCCATGCGCTTGTTGAGCAAATGACGTCAAGAACCCACAAGCCCGGGCTGCGCCCAGCCCGTCCCCCGCGGGGGTTCAAGCAAAGTGGCGGAGCCACATTTGCTTGAGGCTCGCGGGCTGCGCGCCGCGATCGGCGCGGTGGCAGTCGCGCTGGTGGGCCTGACATGTTCGGGATGCGCGAGCCTGCCGTTCGGGTTGGGCAAGTCGGATGCCGAGGCCGCAGCGGCGCCGACCCGTGCCGAGTACAAACTCGACGTTCAGGCACCCGGCCCGCTGCGCGCGCTGCTGCTGAACTACCTTGACCTCGCGCGATTTCAGAACGCGCCCGCAACCGACAGCGTTGACGCCGCCGAGCTCGAACGCCTGCTGCGCGCCGCGCCGGCGCAGGTGCGCTGCCTGCTCGAAACCGAGGGCTACTTCAACGCCGACGTGAGCGCCGCGCGCGCCGGCACACAGGATGGCCTGCCGCTGCTGCGCATCACGGTCGACCCCGGCCCGCGCACTGTCGTGCACGCGTTCAGCATCGACGTGACCGGCGACCTGCAGAAATCCGCCGCCGCCGGCGATACCGCCGCCGTCCGCGAACTCACCGTGCTGCGCGGCCAGTGGCCGCTGCGAGCCGGCGATGCGTTTCGCCAGGCCGGCTGGTCCGCCGCGAAGAACGCCACGCTGGCCAAGCTGCGCGCCGACGGCTACGCGGCCGCGACCTGGAGCACCACCAACGCCCGCGTCGATGCGCCGCAGAACCGCGTCGACCTTGCGGTGGTGCTCGACAGCGGCCCGCTCTACCGGCTCGGCGCGCTGCACATCGAGGGCCCACAGCGCTACGACGAGGACGCGATCCGCAGGCTCTCGACCTTCGGCCCCGGCGATGCGTACAGCGAGAAGGCGTTGCTCGACTTCCAGGAGCGGCTGCAAAAGGTCGGCCTGTTCGAGGGCGCGTCGGTCGAGCTCGACGCCGACCCGCAAACCGCGAACGCCGCGCCGGTGCTGGTGCGCGTGAAGGAACTGACGCAGCAGCAGGCCACGGTCGGCATCGGCTACAGCGCCAACACCGGGCCGCGGTTGTCGGTCGAGCACACCGACCGGCGCGTGTTCGGCACGCGCTGGATCGCGAAGAACAAGTTCGAGCTCGGCCCCGACAACAAGACCTGGCAGGGCGAGCTGAGCTCCTGGCCGCTCGACGGCCTGTACCGCAACCTCGTGGCCGGCAGCGCCACGCAACTGCGTACCGACAATCAGCAACTGATCGGCTGGAACGCCCGCGCCGGCCGCACTCAAGACACGCCGCGCATCGAGCACCTGTACTTCGGCGAACTCGCGCACGCACGCGTCGACACCGCCCAACTGTCGAGCCAGGGCGACGCCGTCTCGGCCAACTACCACTGGGTCTTTCGCGACCTCGACAACGTGCTGCTGCCGACGAAAGGCCTGACAACGTCGGCCCAGGCCGCGCTCGGCTACGCCCGCGGCAGCCGCTCGGTACTCGGCGATCCGCTCGAGACCGCGAAGGGGCCGTTCGCGCGCGCCTATGCGCGGCTGACCTGGTACGAGCCGTTCGGCAACGGCTGGTTCGCCACCGCGCGCGCCGAGGCCGGCCAAGTGTTCACGCACAGCGCCGTCGGCATCCCCGACACGCTGCTGTTTCGCGCCGGCGGCGACGAGTCGGTGCGCGGCTACGGCTACCGCACGCTCGGCCCCGAAATCAACGGCGTGACCGTCGGCGGTCGCACGCTGCTGACCGGCAGCCTCGAGGTCGCCCGGCCGATCTCGCCGAAGTACCCGGCGTACTGGTGGGCCGCGTTCATCGACGCCGGCAATGCGGCGGATCAATGGCAAGATCTAAAGCCCGCCGTCGGCTACGGCGTCGGCCTGCGCTGGCGCAGCCCCGTCGGGCCGCTGCGGGTCGACCTGGCGTACGGCCAGCAGGTCAAGCGGGTGCGAATGCACCTGAGCGTCGGGATCGCGTTCTGATGGACGAGCCGAGCGCGCCCGCCGCCGCGGCGGCCCCCGCAACGCCGACCGTGCCGATCAGGGGCCGGCGCGTCGGCCGCGTCGTGGCGGCCTCGCTGCTCGGTGTCGTGCTCGCGCTACTGATCGCGCTCGCGGCCGGCGGCTGGTGGGCGCTGCGCAGCGAGCGCGGCAGCGCGTGGCTGGTCTCGGTGCTGCCGGGCGTGCAGGTCGAGGGCGCGAGCGGGCGGCTGATCGGCGACTTTTCGGCGCAGCGCGTGACGATCCGCCTGCCCGGCGGCAAGGACACGCTCACGCTGAACGATGTCGCGTGGCGCGGCTTGCGCATCGAGCGCGTGGCCGCGCCGCGCTGGGTGCGCGTCACGCTCGACTCGCTCGACGCGAAGCGCATCGACCTCGTACTGGCGCCGAGCAAGAGCACCGTGCCGATCGAGGCGCCGGCCGATCTCGCGCTGCCGATCGAGCTCGACGTGCGCGCGCTGCGCATCGGTGAGCTGCACGCTACCGCACTCGGCACGACGCCGATTCGCGACCTGACCGCGCGCGTCCACCTCGGCGCAAACGATGGCGCCGAGCACCGCGTCGAGCAGCTCGGGCTGGCCTGGGATCAGTTGAAGGCGACCGGCCAACTGCGCATCGCCAGCCATGGGCTGATGGCGCTCGATGCGTCGATCGCACTGGCGCAACAGGCCGCCGACCCGGCCGCAACAGCGCTGCCGGCCTGGAACGCCAGCGCCACGCTCGCCGGCCCGATCAAAGCGCCGGTGCTGAACGCCACGCTGCGCGCCGAGCCCGTCACCACGCGCGGCGCCGAACGCCCGGCGCAGGCGCTCGACGCACGCGCCACGCTGCGCCCGTTCGCGGCCTGGCCGCTCGGTGACCTGCAGGCGAGCACGCAGGCGCTCGACCTCTCGGCCTTCGCGAGCGCGGCGCCGGTGACCGCGCTGACGGCGCAGGCCGTCGCGACCAGCACGGCGTCCGATCAGCCGGCAAGCGTGTCGATCGACCTGACGAACGCGCTGCCGGGCCGCTGGAACGAAGGCCGGCTGCCGCTGCGCAGCGCGAAGCTCGAACTCGCGGCGCGGCCGGACCAACCCAGCGAGCTCGATCTGCGCAGCTTCAATGCCGAACTCGGCACGCCCCAGGCCAGCGCGGGCCGCATCACCGGCGACGGCCGCTGGTCGCCGGCGCGCTGGAACCTCGCGGCCACGCTGAGCGCGCTGCAGCCCTCGCGGCTCGATGCACGCGCACCGGCGATGCAGCTCAGCGGGCCGGTGACGCTGGCCGGCGGCGCATCGACCGACCTGACCGTCGACGTCAAGGCGACGCTCGCCGGCGCCATCATCGAGCGCGGCGCGACGCGCAACGTTCAGTTGAAACTCGACGCCGCCGTGCACCCACAGCGCATCGAGCTGCGCGAGGTGCTCGCGTCGGCCGGTGGTGCGCGCGCGACGCTCAGCGGCCTCGTCACGCGGGCTGGCGCCAACGCGCGGTGGGTCGTCAAGGCGCAGGCCACGGGGGTCGACTTCGACCCGGCCGTCTGGTGGCCGGGCGCCGACACTTCGCCTTGGCGCAACGCGAACAACAAGCTCAACGGAAACGGCAAGGTCGACCTGAGCGTGCCGGCGACCGCCGCGACGCAGCCGCTGCTCGAGATGCTCGCCACACTGCGCGGCCAAGCCGTCGTCACGCTCGATAAGAGCCTGCTCGCGGGCGTGCCGCTCACCGGCGAGGCGAGCCTGCGCAGCACCGGCGACGCGCAGGCGATCGCTGCGCTGAAGCTCGACGCCGGCGGCAACGCGCTGCGCGCCGACGGCCGCCTCGCGACGAGCGGCAACGGCAGCGCCGATGCGTGGGACGTGCGCGTCGACGGCAACGCGCTGGCGAAGCTTGCGCCGGTGTTCAAGTTGTTCCAGCCCGCCGGCGCCGACGCGACGCTTGCCGGCACGTTGAGCGCGACCGCGCGCGTCACCGGCCGCTGGCCCGCGATGACGACGCAGGGCCGGCTCGACGCGAACGCGCTGCGGGCCGGTGCGTTCAGTGCGCAGAAAGCGCAGGCGACATGGACGCTCGGCACCTCGGCCAGCGCACCGGTCGAGGCGAACGTGACGCTGACGCAGGCCGCGCTCAGGGGTTCGCAAACAAACGGTGCCGCGCCCGGCCCGTCGATCGACGCGCTGAGCCTGCAGCTCAAGGGCACAGGCCGCGCGCACACGCTCGACCTGCGCGCCGAGTCGAGCGCGCGGCCGCCAGCCTGGGCCGAGTCGCTCCAGGGTGGCGCGGCGAGCCCGACCGCATCCCGCACGGTCGCGATCCTGCAGGCGCAGGGCGGCATCGTCGACGCGGCCGGCGCCGCCGGTGCGACATTTGCTGGCTGGCGCGGCACGATCCAGCAGATCGACCTGCGCAACAGCAGCCCCGGCAGCGCGCCGCTGCTGCACACGCGCAACGTCGAACTCGAAGCGCTGTGGGCCGGCGGCGCGGCACGCGCCAGCGTGCAGCCGGGACGCGCCGAGCTGCTCGGTGGTGCCGTCACCTGGCGCCGCATCGCCTGGCAGGCCGCTGCGCAGTCCGGCGGGTTCGCACAGATCGAGGCCGAGGCCGAGCTGGAGCCGCTGCGCATCGCACCGCTGCTGGCGCGCGCCCAGCCCGCCTTCGGCTGGGGCGGCGACCTGACGATCGCCGGCCGCGTGAAAATTCGCAGCGCTCCCACCTTCAGCGCCGATGTCGTGATCGAGCGCAGCAGCGGCGACCTGACCGTCACCGACGAAATCGGCACCCGCGCGCTCGGCCTGACCGACCTGCGCCTCGGCCTGTCCGCCGACAACGGCACCTGGAGTTTCACCCAAGGCCTGGCCGGCAAGGCGCTCGGCGTCGTCGCCGGTGCCGAGGTCGTGCGGACTTCGCCGCAAGCGACCTGGCCGACCGCCGACGCGCCACTCAGCGGCGTGCTCGAACTGCGCGTCGACGACCTCGGCACCTGGGGCCACTGGGTGCCACCGGGCTGGCGGCTTGGCGGCACGCTGCACACCAGCGCGAGCTTCGGCGGGCGCTTCGGCGCGCCGGAGTACACCGGCGAGATCGCGGGCACGAAGCTGTCGGTGCGCAACTTTCTGGAGGGCGTGAACGTCAGCGACGGCGACCTCGCGATCGCGTTGAAAGGCAGCAACGCGCGCCTCGAGCGCTTCACCGCGAAGGCCGGCAATGGCACGCTCAAGCTCGAAGGCGACGCGAGCCTCGGCGAGACGCCGAAAGCGACGCTGAAGCTGACGGCCGAGAAGTTCCAGCTGCTCGGCCGCGTCGACCGCCGCATCGTTGCCAGCGGCACGGGCCAGTTGCAGCTCGACAAGCAGACGCTCGCGTTCGACGGGCAGTTCGGTGTCGACGAAGGCCTGATCGATTTCACGCGCAGCGACGCGCCGAGCCTGTCGGCCGACGTCGTCGTCGTGCGCGCAAAAGACGCGCCCTCGCCGGCTGCGGCGGCCTCGGCGGCAGCGGCGCCGAGCGGCGCGGCGAACCTGTCGACCGCGCCACCACGCAACGTCGCGCTCGACCTGCGCGTCACGCTCGGCGAGAAGCTGCGCGTGCGTGGCCGCGGGCTCGATTCGGGTCTGCACGGGGAACTGCGCATCACCTCACCGGGCGGACGGCTGGCGGTCAACGGCGCGGTGCGCACCGCCGACGGTACCTACGCAGCCTACGGCCAGAAGCTGACGATCGACCGCGGCCTGATCACCTTCGCCGGCGCGGTCGAGAACCCGCGACTCGACATCGAGGCGACGCGGCCGAACATCGACACGCGCGTCGGCGTGATCATCAGCGGCACGCCGGCGAACCCGCGGGTGCGGCTGTTCTCGGAGCCCGAGCTGTCGGAGATCGACAAGCTCAGCTGGCTCGTGATGGGCCGCGCCAGCGGCGGCCTGGGCCGCACCGACACCGCGCTGCTGCAGCGCGCCGCACTCGCTCTGCTGGCCGGCGAAGGCGGCGGCCCGACCGACCAGCTGACCAAGGCGCTCGGGTTGGACGACATCTCGGTGCGCCAGACCGACGGCGAGGTGCGCGAGACCGTGATCGCGCTCGGCAAGCAGCTCTCGAAGCGCTGGTACGTGGGTTACGAACGCGGCCTGAACGCGACCACCGGCAGCTTCCAGCTGATCTACCGGATCGCGCAGCGCTTCACGTTGCGGGCGCAATCCGGTGACGACAATTCACTCGACCTGATCTGGACCTGGCGCTGGAAGTAGCCGCAGGGAGTTGCATGCGAGAATTCGCGCCGCTTTCCCCCGACCCCGCTCGCCGTAGTTCCATGGAAGGAACAACAGATAAAAACCTCGGCCGTCGCAATTTGGTAGCACGGCCGGGCCAGACGACTCACGCTCAGGATGCGAGAACAAATCGTCAACTTCACCGGACCCGGCGGCGGTGAGGATGCGGCGGCAAACGATGGGCAGATCACCGCGATGTAGCGACCCACTTCGACGCCATGCGTGAGCGACCTGTCTGATGGTGGCCCCGACAGGAATCGAACCTGTATCTGCCCCTTAGGAGGGGCTAAGTACAAAATCGGAACTACGCTTAAAAATCAATAACTTAGCTTCGGCCTTGCGCTCAAAAATGCTTGCGTGGGACAATCTTGGGACACTGGACACGGTGGGACAAGAAAGGACACGAGGGCATGGGCACGACAACGAAGCGAGTGGGCAAGGATGGCGAGGTCTCTTTTCAGGCGAAGGTTCGCAAGAACGGAGTGAAGCAGTCGGCCACATTTGCAACCCAAAAGCAAGCCGATGAGTGGGT
>JANXVK010000011.1 GCA_025351675.1 Rhizobacter sp. | reverse complement strand
CGCCATCCCGCCAAAGCCGGCGCCGACCACAACAGCGTGCGGCGCGGCCGCCGCCCACCGGGTTGTCGATGTCGCTTGGCGGGTACGTGACTCGGAACCCGGGATGCGGGCTCGTGCGTACTCAGCACTCATGGTGACTTTCCGTAGAGGGGCGATCGCAGGCAAGGGTGACGGCGCTTCCGCCACCGTCACCGAAACCTTCAACGAGAGGCCGTTTCAACCTCGGACTTGCGCACAGCGATCATGAAGATCAGGACGCCGAACACGGCCTTCGCCACGACGTCCGCCACTGTGTAGCCGATCTGCACCGCCGTGGTCGCTGTACCGCCTGACAACCCGATCATCGGGAACACGAACACCACCGGGTAGAACAGCCAGGACACCACGGTCAGCCAGCGAGCCGCGCTGATAAGCCCCCTGGCACCTTCAGGTTGCGAGGCAATCGAATTCCTCAAGCCAACGAAGAGGTCGTAAACGATGATGACGAAAGGGATCATCGCGAGCCCCCACCACAGCCAGCGCGTACCGGAATCGGACGAAATCTCGCCGGGGTAGCCGAGTATCACCATCAAGGCTGCGAGCAGGCCGAGCTTGGTTGCTTTGGCGACGGTTTCAGCGCGTGACAAGCGCATCACGAGAATGAGTTCGATCAGCAGCAGCGGCACGGTCAGCAGCCAGTCGACGTATCGATAGGCATCGTTGAAGCGAGCCCCGGTAGGTTTCATCGCACCGTCGACCAACGCGTACGCGCCTTCCCAACTGTTGAAAATTCTCAGGTAGTGATAGAACGCGATCAGCGTCACGAGGCCGGTGATGGTGAGCGCGGTTCGATAAGGCGGCGCTACTTGCGAACGCGACAAAAAGAAAAAGACGGAGGCTGCGCCCATCACGGCAATCGTGAAGGAGAACGCGTTGAAGACAAGGCTGAATTGCCCGAGGGAGATCGTTTCCATGGCAGCAAGCTCGGAGTAGATGACGTCGAAGAATAGTCGTTGTATAGGTTTTGTTAAGTCGTAACCTATACAATTCCCTATTGACGTAACAGATGATGCGCACGCCGTCTGCTTCGTCCCTGTCGGCACACCGACAGCTCCTGAAGAATCAGCACTCGAAAACGTGAGGTTTCCGATGACCCTGTCTGTGGCGGTCTTGTTCACGGCGCTGCTTTTCGGCGGCATGACGCTTTACTCGTTCGGCTTTGCAGCGTTCTTGTTCACGGCCCTCCCAGCCGACACGGCAGGCTTGGCATTGCGCCGAGCATTCCCGCTTTTCTATCTGTTCGTGATCGCCACAGCGATGCTGGCTTCGGCATTCCTGTGGCCGCACGACCGGTTGTCGGCTGCGCTCATGGCACTGGTGGCCGTCACCACGGTACCGACCAAGCAGGCCCTGATGCCTGCCATCAACCGTGCGACCGACAGTGGCCAGCGACGTCAGTTCAAGTGGCTCCACGGGCTCTCGGTGGCGATCACGCTGGCCCATGTGGCGGCGGCAGGCTTCGTACTCGTCAGATTGGTCTGACGGACGCGTCTAGATCTTCGGCTCGTCCTCGGCGACTCCGCGGGTGAAGCTCGCGATGTAGTTGACCGACAGGTCGCGCGTCCACCAGGCACGATGGAGAACCGGCAGATATTGCATGCCGCGGCGGTCATGCAGTTTCAGTCCACCGGCTTCAGCGGCGTTCTCCAGCTCGTTGGGCCGAACGAACTGCGCCCACTGGTGAGTACCTCGAGGCAGCACACGAAAAACGTACTCGGCGCCAACGATGGCGGTCACGAAGCTGCGCGCCGTACGGTTGATCGTCGAAACCAGCATCAGACCGCCGGGCTTGAGATGACGCGCCGCCTCGCGCACGAAGCTGTGCATGTTGTCGACGTGCTCGACCACTTCGAGCAGAAGAAGCACGTCGAAGCAGTCGTCATCGTGCAGTGCAGCCTGTACATCACCAATTCGGTAGTCGATGCTCAGTCGGCCGATGCCCGCGTGCCGCTGCGCGACCGCGATATTTTTCGCAGCGGCATCCACGTACGACTCGCGCATCGCGAGCGGCCAAGGGCTCACACATCAGGCCTGCACCGCACCCGATATCGGCGATGCGCAGCTCGCGCAGGTCGCCGACCGGGCGCTTGAAGCAGCGACCGATCTGCTCGAGCACGTAGCCGAGACGCAGCGCGTTGATGACGTGCAGCGGGCGCATTGGCCCTTCACTGTTCCACCAGGTTGCCGCCAGACGGTCGAAGCGCGCGACTTCGGCGTCGCGGATGGTGCTGATCGGCAGCGTGGCGGGTTTGTCGAGTGCCATCATCAAACCCGGCGGCAGATCGTCACCGCCACGCGCGAGCCCGCACCGACCAACCACAACCACACACGCATCGCCAGGGTGGGCGGCTGCCCGGCCATGGCGAAAAGTGCGGCGGCTTCATCGCGATGTGCGACTTCGTCAGCGCGGCAGGCTTGCAGGAGCGCGCGCAGTGCCTGCAATGCTGGGTGCGTGCTCGCAGCACCTTGCTGGTCGATCGACTCGATCTGCTCGGCGTAGTGGTGATCGACGAAGGTCTCGACCGCTTCAATCGTCGCGTAAACAGCGCGCGGCCCAACGAGCGCTGGCAGCGCGCCGGACAGCCAGCCCGAGATGCGCCACAGCGGCAGCAGCCGGCTGCGTTGTCGTCGCGGCAGCAGGGCCTCGATAGCGGCCAGGTGGCTGGCCTCGGTCGCGAGGTGCTCGCTTGCAAATTGACGCACCCTGCCGCTGCGGGTGACGGCGAGGATGCCCCGGTAGATCATCGCTGCGCCGCTTTCGCCCGCATGATCGGTGCGCAAATCGGCGATCAGCGCCGCCGGCAACGGGCTCACGCCGTCACCGCGGGGGCCTTCCTTGCAAAGTTCAACGCGGGTCATGTCCATTTAGCCGGCTCTCCTGGTCATCATTTCCTTGTGCCTGCGGGTCGCCATGATCGGGATCGGGCACTTGGGGCGCAGGCGACCGGTGGGGATGCTGGTCAGGCAAGCCGTACCGTTCCCGCCGGTGCTGCCCATGGCGTTCGAGCCGCGAACGCTTTCGCGGGGCGAGCGGCGAAGGCACCGGCTCGGCTTGATGGCCTCGCACTCCATCACCGCTTCCAGCGCCATGCGTTCGCAACTGTCTGGCTCATCATCAGCGGGCGTCGCCGGCACTGTCCGTAAATAAAGTGACGCCAGCTCACCGGCTAGCGGCTCGGCGTACGACGCCAGGCGGGTGGCATTACTGATGCACGCGGCTGCCGCAGCGAACCCGCCGATCCTTGTCGTGCGCGAACCACGGTGGCCACCCGATCGGTGATCGGCTTCGAAAGGAGCCGGGTCGCAGCCGCGCGAACCCCAAACTCCAGCGCAGGTCGGTCTGGCGGTACCGGCGCCGACATCCGCGATGCATGGTGGCCCCCGGTAGGTCAGTACACTGGCCGCGTTGGTGTTTCTTTGGTGCTGCATTGACATTTACTTCCATCCCGCCTTGGCTGCCTCTGTCTCCTCTTACGTCGGAACAACCTCAGAGTTGCACGCCAGCGCCCAATTGTTTTCGCGTCGATGAATTGTTTGCAGGCGCTGCAACTTCGGCGGCGCAGCGACGTCATTGCGTTGTCGGTGCTGGATCGCGCCGGGCGCGGCAGGGCTGGCGACTGGGGCGACCGGCAATCGGCTCCCCGCATGTGCCGGGCAGGCGCACTTGAGCGAATCCCGACTCGCAGACGGCATCGACGCCGAGATGGTGGCGCGCGCTCGGCAAGGTGAAACGATCGCGTTTGAGTTGCTGGTGGTGAAATATCAACGGCGCGTTGCCGCGGCGATTCGGCGGCTCGTGCGAGAAGATCGAATCGCCGAAGAACTGACGCAGGAGGTTTTCGTGAGTGTTTTTCTGGCCTTGGCGACCTTCAGGCCCGACGGCGACTTTGCGGCTTGGCTGTTCACGATTGCTCGTAACGCGGCCAGGAGTTACTTGCGCAGCGGCCAGAACCGGCAAGACGACCGGCCTGTGCAACTGCCCGATGAAGTCGGCGACAACGCCAGGTTCGGGGTCGCACCGAGCCCTGAAGAAGAAGCCATGGCACACGAGCTGTTCGAACGCATTGACGCCGAAATCGCGGCGTTGCCCGATGTCCAGCGTCGTGCGCTGTTGATGCGCGAGATCGATGGGCTGGACTACAAGGCCATCGCAGCGGCGCTCGGGCAGCCCGTCAATTCCGTCAAGTCGCACATTTTTCGGGCGCGCGAAGCAATTGCCAGTCGCGCTCGCCCGTTGCTCGCACCAACGCGCAGCAGACGCTGGTAGGAGACATGCAATGAACGAAGCATCGCGTCTTCTGGACGGTGACCTGACACCCGCAGAACTGACAACGCTGCTCGCGCGCTTGAAGCACGACGAGGCGTTGCGCGACGACGTTGCGGTGCAGCAGCTGATTCGCGACGGCTTGGCCGGACTGCGCGTGCCGGACGATGGGTACACGCTGCGCATACTCGCCAAGCTGCGCCGGGTTCAACTTGGCGGGAAATGACCACGGTCGGCAGTAGTCGGGGACGAATGCTTCGGGCCGGGTTCGTTCGGTCTCGGTCTGGCGTGCTGGACGCATGCCGTTGATTCGCTTGGCCTTGCGTGCTGTGCACCAGCAAGCCTCGCCACCAAGGTTTGGAATAGGTTCGGTTCCGGGAACAGAGCCGGCCCCATTGATCTGAACAGACCCCGACGATTTACAAGTGGACCCTGCGGGATCGGGCTGCGTCGCCCGAAGGCTGATGCAGCGATGCGACGTACACCACGTCCGGGGCTCGGGCCGGATGGCTCAAGTGCGGCCGGCGCGTGTTGTAGAAGTTGATGTAGCGGCCGATGCCCTCGCGGGCGGCGCTCACGGCCTCGCAGGCATGCAAGCAGACCTCCTCGTATTTGATCGAGCGCCACACCCGCTCGATGAACACGTTCTCGCGCCAGCTGCCCTTGCCGTCCATCGAGATGCGGATGCCGTGCCCGTGTAGCAGCCCGGTAAACGCGCTACTCGTGAACCGGGCGTATGCAACCGGTCGTCGCAACACCTGAATCATGGAGGTGTTTATGGGACGACCCGCAGGGTGGATGCAGAAGTTGACAGGGCGAGGAGCAATGCGCTCGCCAAGTGCGCCCTCGCTTCGGTGCGAGATCGAACGACGATTCTGGGAACAGGTTGCGACCGGCATCACGAGCGAGAAGGCTGCCGAGGCGGTCGGCATGTCGCCAGTGGTTGGCGCACGCTGGTTCCGCCATCGTGGCAGCATGCCACTTTTTTATGTCGAGACCCATGTGCGGGAGATGCCTGTCGTTCGCGCAGCGGGAAGAAATCGGGCTGCTCTGGGCCCAAGACGTCGGCGTGCGCGAGATTGCTCGCCGCATCGAACGCAGCCCGTCGACGGTCTCAAGGGAGCTCCGGCGTAACGCAGCGACCCGCGGCGGCAAGCTCGAATATCGGGCGTCAGTCGCGCAGTGGAAGGCGGAACTGGTGGCCAAAAGACCGAAGCCAGCAAAGCTGGTGACCAACCCCCGGCTGCATCACTACGTCCAGGACCGCTTGGCCGGCAAGATCCATGATGGTGATGGCCGTGAGATTGCGGGCCCCCAGCAGGCACCGTTCAAGGGTCGCAACAAGCCGCATCGCGGTGACCGTCAATGGGTCAATGGCTGGTCGCCCGAACAGATTACCAACCGGCTGAAGGTCGACTTCCCGGATGACAAGTCCATGCGTATCTCACACGAAGCCATCTACCAGGCCCTCTACATTCAAGGCCGAGGAGCTCTCAAACGCGAGCTGGTCGGCTGCCTGCGGCGTGGGCGGGCGCTGCGCGTCCCGCGGGCGAGGGCTCAGGCCAAGGCATGGGCACACGTCAGCGAAGAGGTGATGATCTCCAACCGCCCCGCAGAAGTGGAAGACCGATCGGTGCCCGGACATTGGGAGGGGAATCTGATCGTCGGGTTGAACCGGTCCGCAATCGGAACGCTGGTCGAGCGATCAAGTCGCTTCACCAGTCTCGTGCACCTGCCTCGCGAGAAAATCTACGGGCTTGTTCCGCCCACGAAGAACGGTCCCGCGCTAGCCGGCTATGGCGCCGTTGCCATGGCCAATGCGCTCAAAGACACCGTGAAGGCTCTGCCTACCCGGCTGTGGCGGTCATTGACATGGAACCGCGGCAAGGAACTGTCCGACGACGCCCGGTTCACGAGTGAGTCCGGTGTGAAGGTCTTCTTCGCAGCTCCTCGCAGCCCGTGGCAGCGCGGCACGAACGAGAACACCAACGGCCCTCTGCGGCAATACTTCCCGAAGGGCACCGACCTCTCACGGTGGACCGCCCAAGAGATCCAAGCTGTCACTCACGCGCTGAACACCAGGCCCCGGAAAACGCTTGGTTGGAAAACATCAACTGAAGCCATAAACGAATACCTGGAATCCGGCCAACAACCCAGTGTTGCGACGACCGATTGGATCCGCCTTGTGACCGTTGCAGCCGGTGATGTCCCGGCGCGTGGTGCAAGTCCACAGCCCTGACAGGCGTGAGGCACGCGGTGGGTCGACATCGGATCACCCAACTGGAGTGGCTTGCGGGGCTTGTCGCGCACAGGGCAGTTAAACTTCTCGAATGATCGATTCTGTCGGGGCATCGCCGGAGCAGGGGCCCGTCGATGGCTGGCGCGTTTCGCACTCCTCTGCCGGCGGGATTTCGCCGTGAGCGAGTCACGGGCGCTGCTGTTGACCGACGTCGTCGACAGCACCCGGCTTTCCCAGGAACTTGGCGACGCGGCGATGGCCGAGGTGTGGGCGGCGCACGACCGCGTCGCGCGTTCGCTGCTGGCTGCGCGCCACGGCCTCGAGATCGACAAGACCGACGGCATGCTGCTGCTGTTCAACGTCGCAGCCGACGCCGTCCGTTATGCGCACGACTACCACCGTGCGCTTGCCGGTTTGCCGGTGCCGCTGACTGCACGCGCCGGGCTGCACGTCGGGCCGGTAATCCTGCGCAACAACAACCCCGACGACATTGCCCGCGGCGCGAAGCCGCTCGAAGTCGATGGCCTCGCCAAGCCGACCGCGGCGCGCGTGATGTCGCTCGCACTCCCCGGCCAAACGTTGCTGACGGCCGAGGCGCGCGAGGATCTCGGCAAGACGGCGTTGAAGGTGATCTCGCACGGCCACTGGATGGTCAAGGGCGTCGCCGAACCGCTCGAGGTGTTCGAGGTCGGTGACGACGGGGCGCCCTTTGCGCGACCGCCGGACAGCGAGAAGTGCTTTCGGGTGGTGCGCACCGGCGACTGGTGGCTGCCGGTTCGCGACATTCCGAACAACCTGCCGCACCAGCCGACATCGTTCATCGGGCGCGAACGCGAACTGGGCGAAGTGAAGGCGCTGATGGGCAGCGCGAAGCTGGTCACGCTGCTCGGCATGGGTGGCTTGGGCAAGACGCGGCTGTCGCTGCAAGTGGCCGCCGAACTGCTTCATCTGTTCCCCGATGGCGTCTGGTTCCTCGACCTCGCGCCGATCCGCGATGCCGAACTCGTCGTCGCCGAGACCGCGCAGGTACTCGGCGTGCGCGAGGACGCCGGCAGAACGCTGCTGCAGACACTCTGCGCGCACCTGAAGCCGCAGCGTGCGTTGCTGATCCTCGACAACTGCGAGCATGTCGTCGCGGTGTCGGCTCAGCTGGCCAACGCGGTGCTGAAGGCGGCGCCCCATGTGCGCATCCTGGCGTCCAGCCGCGAATCGCTGCGCACGCCGGGGGAGCAGGCCTACCCCGTTTTGCCGCTGCCGGTGCCGTCGCGCGGTGACGCGATCGAGGTGCTGTCGCGCTCGACCGCGGTGCGGCTTTTCATCGACCGGGCGCAGCTGCACAAACCCAGCTTCTCGCTGAACGAACGTGACGCGCCGATGATCGCCGAGCTGGTCGCGCGGCTCGAAGGCATCCCGCTCGCGCTCGAGCTCGCGGCAGCGCGGCTGCGTTCGCTTTCCGTGGCCGACATCAATGCGCGACTGAAAGACCGCTACAAGTTGCTGACCGGCGGCGCCCGCGTGCTCCAAGAGCGTCAGCAGACGCTGCGCGCGCTGGTCGACTGGTCCTACGAGCTGCTCGAGCCGAACGAGCGCACGGTGTTAAACCGTCTCGGCGTCTTTATCGGCGGTTTCGATCTGGCCGCGGCCGAGGCCATCTGCAGCGCCCCGCCACTCGAGCCCGACGACGTGCTCGACCTGCTCGGTTCGCTGGTCGAGAAGTCGCTCGTGATGCTCGAGGAGCGCGACGAAGGCGCACGCTATCGCATGCTCGAGACGATTCGCGAGTATGCGCACGAGAAGCTCGAGCAGGCCGGCGACGACCTGGCCGACACCTCGGGGCGACACTGCGCGCATTACTTCGCCATGGCGAAGGCGGCGAACCGTGGGCTCTCCGGCCCGCAACAGGCCGACTGGATCTGGCGCGTCGAGGCCGAACTCGACAACATCCGCACGGCCAGCGCGCTGTCGCTCACCGGCGGAGTCGACCCGTTCATCGCGGTCAAGTTCGCGGTCGCGATGCAGAAGTTCTGGATCCTGCGCGGCTATTCCACCGAAGGTCGCAACGTCGTGCGAGCCGCACTCGCGTTACCGGCGATCCGCGCATCGTCGGTCGCGCAGGCTTGGGCGCTGTACGTCGGCGCCGCGCTGGCCGAGAGCCAGAGCGACTACGCCGAAGCGCGCCAGATGCTCGAAACCTGCCTCGACTTGCGCCGCGCGCTGCCGAGTGAGGTCGATATCGCCGCGACCCTGTCCACCCTGGCCTTGGCGCGCCTGTACGCCGGCGATGCTGACGGCGCCGAGGCCGGCGAACGCGAGGCGCTCGAGATCTTCCGCCGGCTCGGCGACCGCGTCGGTGAGGCGATCGGGCTGCTCCATCTGGGTCAGATCGGTGTCTTCCTCGGCGAGGACGCGCAGGCCCGCGTGCCCCTCGAGGAGGGTCTCGCGATCGCGCGCGCGATCAAGCACCAAGAGCTCGAAGGCGAGTGTGAGCTCGTGCTTGGCGAGTCGGCGCTGCAGACGGGCGAACTGGCGCCGGCGGCGACGCGCTTCAAGCGCTCGCTGACAGTCTGCCGTGAGGCCGGTGACAAGCGCGGTGAGGCGAACGCGCAGTGGTGGCTCGGCAAGGTCGACGTCAAGCAGCGCGAGCTCGGGTCGGCGCGCCAGCGGCTCGGCGAGGCAGTGGCGGCGTTCCGCGCGTTCGAGATGCGGGAGGAAATGATCGGCTGCCTCGAAGACCACGCGGTGCTGGCGTTCGCCGAACACCGGGCCGAGTTGGCAGTCAACCTGGCGGCAGTCGCGGCGACATGGCGGGGTCGCCTCGACCTGCGCCGCGCGCCGCCAAGCGAGTCTCGCTGGCAGGCTGAGGTGCAATTGATGCGACAGGCGTTGAGCCCGGATGCGTTCGATGCCGCGTGGCGCGAAGGCGCCGACTGGCAGATCGACCGCGCGATCCACACCGCCCAAGCCCCACCGATCACCGACCCGGCGGCCACGGCGGCCGCCGGGTGAACGGGCTCAGATCGTCGCCACCTGCTGGCTGCGCCGACGGGCGACCCACCCGAGGGCGCCGAGTCCGGCGAGCATCAGTGCATAGGTCTCCGGCTCGGGCACCGCCGGCGTGATTGTGCCCCTAGCGGCATTGGCCGAGTAATCGCACACGTAGGGACTGGCCTGACGGCACACTGGCGTGTCGGTCGTCGGGTTCGTGTAGACGAGCTGCGCGAGCGTGCCGCCATACAGGTAGAGGCTGAAGGCGTAGGTGCCGTTGCCGGCGATCAAGGCCCAGTCACCGCTCGGCACAACCGGGGAGAAGTAGCCGGTGTTGATGCCGACGAGTTGGCCGCCGTCGATGACGAGACCGCTGATATCTACCGTGGTGCCAAGAACGAACGACTGGAGGATCGTGCTCGTATCGGCGATGTTGTAGAAGGCAACACTCGCACTGAGGACCGAAAAGCCCGCGCAGTTTCCGGCATCGTCGTAAGTGCCGTTCGGTTGAGTGAGGCACGACGTCGGGACGTTAAAGGTTGCCGAGGCTTTCCAGCCCAGCTCCGGGAAGATGCCGCCGTAAGCGGGATCCCAGCTGCCGTTGTAGACCGCAGCTTGCGCCGAGCCAACTCCGGCGAAAACGCCGAGAACAGAGATTGCTGTGCCGATGGAGACGGCCCGTACGCGTTTTGCAAACATGGTGTTGATCCCGATTGTTGACGAGCTCGGCGCGATGCGACCCACATCGGGGCGATCATGCTGTGCCGGAGAAAATTCCGCCGACGAGCCATTCTAGGGAGCCGAGTAACACTTGTGTGTCGTCGGCACACCCGCGTTTCGGGGGGGAGTGACACCGACCGCAGGTCGGCATGGCGATGGCCAGTGCCGCGAGAGAGGCCGGCCGCGACCATCGCGCGGATCGGATGCTCGGCCAGCGATCCGAACCGCCGGTGCGGATGTTGCTGCTCGGGCAGGCCTCGAAGTGCCGCCCCAGCGCGCGTGCCCGATCGACCCGGCGTGTGGTTTCGTCGGTGGCGTCGCCCGACATGGTGTGCACGCCGTGGCCGCGCGGGTGATGCGCCTGCCGCAACGCGCGGGGCGCACCGGCCCTTGCGCGCGAGCGGATCGGAACCACATGCGGTCGACTCACTCCCGCCGATGGTTGGTCTCATGTCGCTCGTCCCGCTGTTCCTGATCTCGTCGCTGCTGCACTTGTATGTCGGCTGGCGTGTTGCACCGGCGTTGCCGGGTGAGGCCGGGTGGTTCGTCGCGCTGCTGGTCGCCTCGGTGCTGCTGATGCCGATGGGGCTGTTCGCGCGACGCATCCGCGCGCAGCCCTGGTCCGACCGGTTGGCTTGGGCTGGCGCGCTCGCGATGGGGATGTTTTCGACGCTGTTCGTGCTGACGTTGCTGCGCGATGCATTGCTGCTCATGCTGGCGATCGTCGCCCTCGCGCTGCCCGGGGCGCTTGCCGACGCGACCGGGGCCACCGCGCTGGCCGTGCCGCTCCTGGGCGCGGCGATCACGGTGTGGGGTTTCGTCAACGCGCGCCGTACCGCCGCGGTGGTCTCGGTCGACGTGCCGATCGCTGATCTGCCCGCTGCGCTGCACGGCTTCACGATCGCGCAGATCAGCGACATCCATGTCGGTCCGACGATCAAGCGCGCCTACCTGAATCGGATCGTCGAGGCGGTGAACCGGCTCGGCGCCGACATGGTGGCCGTGACCGGCGACCTCGTCGACGGTTCGGTGCGGGAGCTCGGTGGGCACGTCGCGCCGCTCGCGCAACTGAACTCGACGCACGGCACCTTCTTCGTCACCGGCAACCACGAGTACTACTCGGGCGCGCCGGCTTGGGTCGCGGAGTTGCGTCGCCTCGGGCTGAACGTGCTGATGAACGAGCACGTTGTGCTGCAACACGCCGGCGGTTCGCTGCTGATCGCCGGCGTGACCGATTTCAGCGCGCACCACTTCGACCCGGCCCAGCGCAGCGACCCGCACGCCGCGCTCGCGGGCGCGCCGGCCGGCACGACCACGCGCGTGCTGCTCGCGCACCAGCCGCGCAGCACCGAGGCGGCCGAGCAGGCCGGCTTTCAGCTGCAGCTCAGCGGTCACACCCACGGCGGGCAGTTCCTGCCGTGGAACCTGTTCGTGCGCTTCCAGCAGCCATTCACGGCGGGGCTGCACAAGCTGCGCGGGCTGTGGGTTTACACCAGCCGCGGCACCGGCTACTGGGGGCCGCCGAAGCGCTTCGGCGCGCCGTCCGAGATCACCCGCGTGCGGCTCGTGCCGGTCAGGGCCTGACCCGCCAGCAGTGGTTGTCAGGGCATTTGTTCACCCACTGAGCCCGCGTCTTACAATCGACGGGTTTCGCTTCCGGCGTTTTGCCGGGCTCCAAAAGAGGATTCCCACGTGTTCATTTCCGAAGCCTTCGCTCAAGCCGCGCCCGCCGCCACCGATTCACCGTTCGGCAGCCTTGGCAGCATGCTGCCGCTGGTGCTGATGTTCGTGGTGCTGTACTTCGTGATGATCCGCCCGCAGATGAAGCGCCAGAAAGAAGCCAAGGCGATGATCGAGGCGCTCGCCAAGGGCGACGAGGTCGTCACGACCGGCGGCATGCTGGGCAAGATCGCGAAGATCGGCGAGAGCTACCTGACGGTCGAGATCGCCAACGGCGTCGAGATCCAAGTGCAGCGCGGCGCGGTCGTGCAGGTGCTGCCGAAGGGCACCGTCGCCGCCAAGTAAATGCGTTGCGCGCGTTCGCGGCTCGCTCGCCTTCGCGGCGTGTCGAGCCGCTCGCCGTTCCGGCCCACGCGCCGCTGAAGGAACCTCTCGATGAATCGCTACCCCGCCTGGAAATACGCGCTGCTCGTGATCGCGCTGTTGGTCGGCCTGGTCTACACGCTGCCGAATGTGTTCGGTGAAGCGCCGGCCGTTCAGGTCAGCAGCGGCAAGGCCACGCTAAAGCTCGACGCTTCGATGGCGCCGCGCGTCCAGGAGATCCTGGCCAAGGCCGCGCTGAAACCCGATTTCGTGCAGTTCGAGGGCAACTCGGTCAAAGCGCGCTTCGACGACCTCGACGCCCAACGCAAGGCGAAGGACGCGATCAACGTCGCGCTCAACCCCGACCCGGCGAACCCGAGCTACATCGTCGCGCTGAACCTGTTATCGCGCTCGCCGGCTTGGCTGACCAAGCTGCATGCGCTGCCGATGTTCCTCGGCCTCGACCTGCGCGGCGGCGTCTACTTCCTGATGCAGGTCGACATGAAGTCGGCGCTGACCAAGAAGGCCGAGGCGCTGACCGGCGACATCCGCGCGATGCTGCGCGACAAGAACCTGCGCCACGCCGGCGTCACGCGCGACGGCAACAGCGTCGACGTGCGCTTTCGCGACCGCGAAACGCTCACCGCCGCGCGCAACCTGATGACCGACCTCCTGCCCGACCTGCAATGGGTCGAGGCACAAGACGGCACCGACATCAAGCTGAGCGGCAGCCTGAAACCCGAGGCCAGCAAGCGCGTTCAAGATACCGCGATCGCGCAGAACATCACGACGCTGCACAACCGGGTCAACGAACTCGGCGTGGCCGAGCCGGTGATCCAGCAACAGGGCGCCGACCGCGTCGTCGTGCAACTGCCGGGCGTGCAGGACACCGCGAAGGCGAAGGACATCATCGGCCGGACCGCGACGCTCGAGCTGCGCATGGTCGACGACAGCGCCGAAGCGATCGCCGCCGCGACAGGCTCCGGCCCGGTGCCGTTCGGCACCGAACGCTTCACCGACCGCGACGGCAGCCCGCTGATCGTCAAGCGCCAGGTCGTGGTGACCGGCGACAACCTGACCGATGCGCAACCCGGCTTCGACGGCCAGACCCACGAGCCGGTCGTGAACCTTGCGCTGGACGCGAAGGGCGCGCGCATCATGAAGGACACCTCGCGCGACAACGTCGGCAAGCGCTTGGCGATCCTGCTGTTCGAGAAGGGCAAGGGCGAGGTCGTGACCGCGCCGGTGATCCGCAGCGAACTCGGTTCGAACTTCCAGATCTCCGGCCGCATGACCGCGGGCGAGGCCAACGACACCGCGCTGCTGCTGCGCGCCGGCTCACTGGCCGCGCCGATGGACATCATCGAAGAGAAGACGATCGGTCCGAGCCTGGGCGCCGACAACATCGCCAAGGGCTTCCACAGCGTGCTGTTCGGCTTCGCCGCGATCGCGCTGTTCATGTGCATCTACTACCAGTTCTTCGGCATCGTCTCGACGCTGGCGCTGGGCTTCAACCTGCTGCTGCTGCTGGCGCTGCTGTCGATGCTGCAGGCGACGCTCTCGCTGCCGGGCATCGCCGCGATCGCGCTGACGCTGGGCATGGCGATCGACTCGAACGTGCTGATCAACGAGCGCATCCGCGAGGAGCTGCGCGCCGGCAAGTCGCCGCAGGTCGCGATCAACGAGGGCTACGAGCGCGCCTGGGCGACGATTCTCGACTCGAACGTGACGACCCTGATCGCCGGCCTGGCGCTGCTCGCGTTCGGCTCGGGTCCGATCCGAGGCTTCGCGGTCGTGCACTGCCTGGGCATCGTGACCTCGATGTTCTCGTCGGTGGTGTTCTCGCGCGGCTTGGTGAACCTCTGGTACGGCCGCCAGAAGAAGTTGAAGAGCGTGGCCATCGGTCAGGTCTGGAAGCCGCCGGCCGACGTGCCCGCAGCCAAAGCCTGATTCCCGACGAACCCACGACTGACAAGGAAGCATCATGGAGTTCTTCAGAATCCGGCGCGACATCCCGTTCATGCGGCATGCGCTGGTTTTCAATATCGTCTCGGCCGTCACCTTCGTGCTGGCCGTCTTCTTTCTCGCGACGCGCGGGCTGCACTTCTCGATCGAGTTCACCGGCGGCATCGTCACGCAGGCGAGCTACGCGCAGACTGCGGATGTCGAGAAGATCCGCACCAGCATCGACAAGCTGAACTTCGGCGAGTCGCAGGTGCAGAACTTCGGCAGCTCGCGCGACGTGATCATCCGCCTGCCGGCGAACCAAGCGACCAAGCAGAGCGTGGTCGCGGCGGCGGTCTTCGATACGCTGTGCAAGGCCGAGAGCGGCACGGTCAGCGTCAAGCAGATGACGACCGAGAAGGGCGAGGTCGTCGACCGGCCGGTGTGTTCGGCCACCACCGCGGCCGGGGCCGGGGCCGCGGGTGCGGCGGCGGAGCCGGTGCAGCAGCGCAGCGTCGAGTATGTCGGCCCGCAGGTCGGGCGCGAGCTGGCAGTGAACGGCGCCTACGCGCTGCTCGCGGTCATCGTCGGCATCATGGTCTACCTCGCGATCCGCTTCGAGTGGAAGTACGCGGTCGCGGCGATCATCGCGAACCTGCACGACGTGATCATCATCCTCGGCTTCTTCGCGTTCTTTCAGTGGGAGTTCAACCTCACGGTGCTGGCCGCGGTGCTCGCGGTGCTCGGCTACTCGGTGAACGAATCGGTCGTGATCTTCGACCGGATTCGCGAGGCCTTCCGGCGCTATCGCAAGATGAACACGCACGAGGTCATCGACCACGCGATCACCAGCACGATGAGCCGCACGATCATCACGCACGGCAGCACCCAGATGATGGTGTTGTCGATGCTGATCTTTGGCGGGCCAACGCTGCACGGCTTCGCGATCGCGCTGACGATCGGCATTTGCTTCGGCATCTATTCGTCGGTGTTCGTGGCCGCGGCGATCGCGATGTGGCTGGGCGTGAAACGCGAAGACCTGATCAAGACCGGACCGGTCAAGGAGACCGATCCCGACGACCCGAACGCCGGGGCGGTGGTGTAGAGTCAAGCGCTGATTTTCCTCAGGATCCGACTCTCACACATGCCGACTCCCGCCAACCCGACGGCATTGGCCCAACAGGCACGGCGCTCCTACGTGGAGGGGTTGCTCTCCGGTCTGCCGAACGTCGCGCAGGCGGTCGATCGGGGTGCGCGATTGCTGGTCAGCCAAGTGGCCGAGCCGAGTGTCGCGGCAAAGCGTCGCGAGTTGCTGCCCGGTCTGCAAAAGGCTGCGCCTTACTGGCTGCAGGGCATGACTTCGATGCTTAGCGGTGCGCGCCAGTCGGGCATCGTGTCCGCTACGCATCCGGGTGACCTGCCGCTCTCGTCCACGCGCAGCGCGAAGCTGAGCCTGGTCGACGACGAGACCATCGAGCACGAGATCGTCAGCTCCAAGCTGGCGCTGTCGATGATGGACCGCTCGTCGTGGGAGTTCACCGATCTGCGTTCGCGCATGAACGCACTCGAACGCCGCGACGAACTCGACACCAACGACGTGCTGCGGCCGCATGTGTTCGCCCGCATCATCACGGCGTCGTGGCGCGCTGCCGGGCTGGATTTGGACACGTGGCGCCAGCTGCAGGCCGTGTTGCACGCGGAGTTCGCGCACTTCGCCGAAGAGGGCTACCACGAGACGAACCGCTTCCTGCTGGAGCGCAACGTGCTGCCCGAGATCGACCTGCGGCCGTTCATCCGGCGCTCGCAGAACGCCCACGGCAGCGGCTTCATCCACTCGGGCTCCGGCGGTGCGGGCGGCGGTGGTGGCGGCGCAGAAAGCCGCCGCGCCGACGGTGTCGGCGAAGAGACCCGCATGATGACCCGTGCCGGCGGCTTGGCGCGTGGTGCCGACCACGCCGAGGCCGTGCTCGGGCGCTTGAATCGCCTGATCGGCCGGCAACTGCCGGGCTTCGGCGTGACGCAGCAGGAGCGGCCGGTGATGACGGCGCCGCGCCTGAAGACCGCGATCAACGACGCGCAGCGCGGCATCGCGAATCGGCTCGCATCGGCCGAGCACGCACGCACGATCGCCGGCGGGCAAGTCAGTGCGCCCGCATTGCTCGAAGAGCTGAACCAGCGCAAGCAGGCGCTGAAGCAAGCCGCGACCACGCCGGTCGAGCGCGCCACGATCGAGATCGTCGCGCTGCTGTTCCAGAGCATCCTGACCGAAGAGCGCATCCCGACGGCCGTGCGCGTCTGGTTCGCGCGACTGCAGATGCCGGTGTTGCGCGTGGCCGTCAGCGAACCGGACTTCTTCGCGACCATCGATCACCCGGCGCGCCGGCTGATCGACCGCATGGGCTCGTGCGTGATGGGCTTCGATGCGACCAGTCGCGCCGTCGGCGATGTGCTGGAGAAAGAGATCAAGCGCGTCGTTCAGGTCGTCGAGGCCTACCCGGACACCGGCCGGCGCGTATTCCAGACGGTGCTGGTCGAGTTCGAGAAATTCCTCGAGCACTATTTCAAGAACGAGAACGAAGCCTCGCGCAAGGGCGTGTCGCTGGCGCAGCAGGTTGAGCAGCGCGAGACGCTGGCGATCCAGTACACGATCGAGTTGCGCAAGATGCTCAACGAGGTGCCGGTGCAGGAGGGCGTGCGCGAGTTCCTGTTCCAGGTGTGGGCCGATGTGCTGGCGATGGCGGCGGTCAAGCACGGCAATCAGAGTGACGCCACCAAAGACATGAAGCGTGCCGCCACCGACCTGATTTGGTCGGCCGGCGCGAAGGTCTCGCGCGAAGAACGCGCCGAGGTGATCCGCCGCCTGCCCCCGCTGCTGAAGACGCTGCGCGACGGCATGGACCACGCCGGCGTGCCCGCCGAGAAGCAGGAGGAGCACATCCGGAGCCTGAACAACTCGCTCGCCGCCGCGTTCACCGCGAAGACGGCGGCGATCCCGCACGAGCGGCTCGAGGAGTTGATGGCGCGGCTCGAGACGCTCGAAGAGTTGCTGCCCGAGGCCGAGGGCCGCGAGATCGACGAGTCGATGGTGCACGACCTGTCGGGGCACGAGAGCTCGGAGCTCGAAGTCGTGTCCGAAGGCGGCTCGATGCCGACGCCGGCGATGATCGCGTGGGCGCGCGA
>JANXVK010000666.1 GCA_025351675.1 Rhizobacter sp. | reverse complement strand
CCGACACGCCGACCCCCGCGAACATGCCGATCCAGGGCGAGATACCGAAGGGCAGCACCAGCAGCCCGGCCGCATAACTGCCGATGCCGTAGTACACGGCGTGCCCGAGCGACAACTGCCCCGCGAATCCGCCGACGATGTTCCAGGCCGACGCCAGCGCGGCGAAGACGCAGACCTGGATCGCGAGGTGGATCACGAACGGCGACTGTGTCGCGATCGGCACCAGGAGCAGCGCCGCGAGGGCGAGGTACGCGACGTAGCCGCGCGGCTGAAGCGGATTGGGGATCATGCTGCGTGATTCGTTGGAAGCCGCGTCATTCGGAACCACGGCCCAGGCCGAACAGCCCCGTCGGCCGGACGATCAGGATCACCAGGAAGATCACGAAGTACACGACCTCCTTCAGGTCGGGACCGACGTAGAAGCCGGCGAGGCTGTCGATCAGCCCGATGAACATCGAGCCGATCACGGCGCCCGGCAGGCTGCCCATGCCGCCGAGCACGACGATCACGAACGCGGTCAACACGAAGTAGCTGCCGACCGTCGGGAACACCGGGTACTGCAGCGAGAGCAGGCACGACGCGATGCCGACGAGCGCGGCGCCGATGCCGAACGCCAGCACATAGGTCTTGTTCACGTCCACCCCCATCAATGCAGCGGCGGTGCGGTTCTGCGCCAGCGCCCGAAACGCGCGGCCGGTGTAGGTGCGCGTCAGGTAGAAGTGCATCGCGAAGGCCACTGCGATCGCGACCACGAACGTGATGACCTGGCCGCTGACGAAGGTCAGCGAGCCGATGCTCAGATTCTGGTTGCCGAAAGCGAATTCGACCTTGCGGATGTCAGCGCCGAACATCAGCAGCGCGAGGTTCAGCAACGCGGTCGAGACGCCGACGGTCGCAAACACCTGGATGTGCGCGTCGGCCGAGAGCAGCGGCTGGATCACGTAGCGCTGCATCGCGACACCCACCACGAACAGGAAGACGACGACGATCGGGACCGCGAGGTAGGGATGCAGGCCGAGGCGGCTGGCGCAGAGCCATGCCACGTACATGCCGACCATCAGGAACTCGCCGTGCGCGAAGTTCACCACGCGCACGACCCCGAAGATCAGCGTCAGACCGATGCTGATGATTGCGAAAGCCCCGCCGAGGAGCAGGCCGTTCGCCACCAGCTGGAGCAGCAATGACATGAGATTTCCCGCGCGCGGGCGAACCCGCGCGTTGATTGCTTGAGGGAGGTCAGTTCGAAGCGATCGGCTTCGCGTTGGCCACCGCGTCGGGGAACACGGTCGCGAGCTTGCCCTGCTGCCACTGCATCAGGTTGAGCGTGGCCGCCGTGTTCTGACCGGTCTCGTTGAACTGGATGCCCCAGCCCGCCGCCGTGCTGCCGACCGCCGCGCGATAGGCCAGCGCCGCATCGCGGATCTTGTCCTTGTCGGTCGACTTGGCCCGAGCCAGCACCTCGAGCATCGCCTTGGCGCCGACGTAGTTCGCCAGGCTGTGGCCGGAGCGTGGCGCCGCCGAAAACTTCTTCTGGTAGGCCGCGACGAAATCGCCCAGACCGGGCGCGCCGGCCGCGTTCATCGTGATCTGTGGGAAGTCGACGTCATACACGCCTTCGATCGACGCGCCGACTGCCAACGCCGTGTCGGTCAGCGAATGACCGCCGCCGCCACCGATTACCGCCTTCGGCTTGTAGCCGGCCGCAGCGGCCTGGCGAAAGAACAGCACCGCGTCGTTCTGGTAGGCGGTGTGCAGGACCACGTCGGCACCGGCGCCCTTCAGGCGCAGGATCACCGACGACAGGTCGACCGTCTTCGCCGAATAGGCCTGCACCTCGACGACCGTGATGCCGAGCTTCGCGGCGCCTTCCTTCTGCGCCGCGGCGACGAGCGAGCCGTAGGGGCCGTCCTCGTGGATGATCGCAAGCTTCAACGTCTTCGGGTCGACCTTCAGCATCGGCGCGACCACTTTGACCAGCCCTTCGAGCGTGCGGTCGCCGATGTTCTTGGCGGTCGGGTTGACGCGGAACAGGTACTTGAAGCCGCGCGCGGTGATCGTGTCGGCGGTGGCGCCGAGTTCGAAGTACGGCACGCCGGCCAGCTCGGTGACCTGCGTGGCCGCCTGCGAGATGCCCGAGGCGTAGCTGCCGAAAACGGCGACGACGTTCTCGACCGAGGTCAGGCGCCGCGCTTCACCGACAGCTTGGCTCGCGTCGACCGCGTCGGCCTTGACCAGCGTGATCTGGCGACCGTTGATGCCGCCAGCGGCATTGCGTTCGTCAACAGCGAGCTGCACGCCGCGGAAGCTTTCGTCGCCGAGCAGCGCGAGGCCACCGCTGAACGGGTACAGCGCCCCGAGTTTCAGTTCTTGGGCGTGCGCAGGCGCGCCGACCAGCGTGAACGCGACACCGATACCGGCCGCAACGCGGCGCAGAACTTTCAACATGCTTGTCTCCTGATGGAAGGGATGCGGACAAAGCGCTTCAGTGTGGCGAGATCGATCGTCTGGCTCGCAACAGTCGCCGAGGGCAGTTTCACTTGAAGCGCTTCATGTTTACATTCGGGTTGTCCCGCGATCGGCAGCGAGATTCGCCGGTTTGGATTCCGAACGATCAGGATGTATCCAAACCGCTCGAAACCTCGTTGTATTGACGCATAAAGACAGCTTGCTCCGAAATTCTGGATACTACGCATGGCAGTTGTATCCATACGGACCGACATTCGCCGGGATGCCGCGCTCGATCCATGGCGCAGGGGCGGGGTCGGCACGGCAGCAGTGCGTAGACAACAAGGAAAGGGACTCATGTCGGATGGCAGCGTTGACGACGGGCCTGTCGAGGCACGGCCGGCCCGCGCGGGCGAGGTCGTGCGGACAGAGGAGGACGGCCGGCTGCTGAGCGTGCGCATCGCCGACGAGATCCGGCGCGCGGTGCTCGACGGCGAGATGCTGCCGGGCACACGCGTCGGCCAGGAGTGGCTGGCAGCGAAGTTCGGTGCGAGCCGCATCCCGGTGCGCGAGGCGCTGCGGCAGTTGCAGAGCGAAGGCCTGGTCGTGCTCGCGCCGAACCGCGGTGGCTGGATCGCCGATGTCACCTCGCAGGAGTCGATCGAGGTCTACAAGATTCGCGAGGTGCTGGAACCGCTGGCGATCTTCGAGAGCGTGCCGCGGCTGACGGACGAAGACATCGCCTCGCTGGAGGCCACGATGCGGCGGCTGGAGCGAGTGGGCAGCGTGCAGGAGTACATCCCGCTCGATCGCGAGTTCCACCTGAAAACCTATTCGCGCGCGCCGATGCCGCACCTGCGCGACATGATCGAACGCTACTGGAACAGCACACAGCACTTCCGCCGCTGGTTCGTGAAGGACTCGCTCGCCAGGGACGGCCTGCCGTTCTCGGACCCGCAGCACCTGATGCTGATGGAGGCGATTCGCAGCCGCGACGCCGATGCCGCGAGCTCGCTGGTGCGCCTGCACATCCGCCGCACCCGGCTGCTGATCGAGACGATGGTGAATGCCGCCACGCCCGCGCCCGCGACGCCCGCCCGTCGCCGCATCCGCCGCGAGACACCCGAGCCACAGACCCCGCATGAACCACCCACCGATCCCGGAAACCCCTTCACGGCCTGACGCCCACAGGGACCCCACGACGGCGCTGTCCCTGTTCGCGTCCGCCAATCCTGCAGGGCCGGCGATCACCTACTTCGACCAGACGCTGACCTACGCCGCGCTGGACCGGCTCAGCGACCGGCTGGCCGCGTGGCTGCACGCGCACGGCGTGCGACGCGGCGACCGGGTCGCGACGCTGTTGCAGAACACACCGCAGTTCGTGGTCGTCGCGCTCGCGACCTGGAAGCTCGCGGCCATCGTGGTGCCGCTGAATCCGATGTACCGCGTCCCGGAACTGGCGCGGTTGTTCGCCGACTGCCGGCCGAGCGCCGTGGTCTGCCACGACGACCAGTGGGCCGCCGCGATCGAGGCCTCGACCGGCATCGTCGACCCGGCGTGCCTGCTGTGGACGTCGCCGCGCGAGTTTCAATCGCGCGACGATGCCCGCGTGGTGCCGGCGCCGCCCGCGGTGACGGCACCGGCCTCGCAGGCGCTCGCCGCCGTGCTGGCGGCCGAGCCGGTGGTCGGCGGATCACGCGCCACGAGAGCGTCGCGCCCGGCTGCGAACGAGATCGCGGTGCTGCTCTACACCTCCGGGACCACCGGCCTCCCGAAAGGCGCGATGCTGACGCACCGCAACCTGGTCTTCAACGGCCGCAACTGCGCGTCGCACTTCGGTCTGACGCCGGACTCGCGCATCTTCGGCATCGCGCCGCTGTTCCATGTGACCGGCCTCGAGGTGCAGATGGTCGCGGCGTTCGCCGCCGGCGCGAGCCTGGTGCTGACCTATCGCTTCCAGCCGGCCGTGGTGCTCGACGCCTTCCTCGAGCACCGGCCGACCTTCGTCATCGGTGCGATCACGGTCTTCATCGCGTTGATGAACCGGCCCGACACGACCCGCGCGCACTTCGACAGCCTGCAGCACATCTTTTCGGGCGGCGCGCCGATCGCACCCGCCGTGGTGCAGGCTTTCGAGCAGCGCTTCGGTCGCGCGATCCGCAGCTCCTACGGCATGACCGAGCTGACCGCGCCCAGTCACCTCGCGCCGAACGAGGGCTACATCCCGGTCGACCCGGCGTCGGGCGCCCTGTCGATCGGCCGGTTGCTGCCGGGCATCGACGCGATCGTCGTCGACGACACGGGTGCGCCGCTCGGCCCGCGCGGCATCGGCGAAGTGGTCGTGCGTGGCCCGAGCGTCATGGCCGGCTACTGGGGCAAACCGGACGAGACCGCGCAGGCGCTGCGCGACGGCTGGATGCACACCGGCGACGTCGGCTTCCAGGACGAGGACGGCTGGTACTACCTGATCGACCGCAAGAAGGACATGATCAGCGCCTCGGGCTTCAAGGTCTGGCCGCGCGAGGTCGAAGACGTGCTGTACGCCTTTGCCGGCGTGCGCGAGGCCGGGGTCGTCGGCGCGCCTGACGCCTACCGCGGCGAGACCGTCGTCGCCTTCGTGTCGGCAGTCGACGGCGTCACGCTCGACTTGGCGGCGCTCAACGCCCACTGTCGCGAGCGGCTGGCGGCGTACAAGTGCCCGGCGACGATCCACGTGATCGCCGAACTGCCGAAGACCGAGACCGGGAAGATCACCCGCGCCGTCCTGGCGCAACAGTTGAAGTCCGGCTGGCCACCGGCGCCCTGAGTGCCACGGCGGGCAGGCCGCGCCGGGTCAGGCCGCCCCGCGCGCACACACCTGCGCCCACGCCACCTCGGCGATCACCCTCGCCCGCCGCCCCGTGGCTTCCGCCGTCGCACTGCTTGCCGTCCCGTCGATGGATCGTTTGAGGATTCCCTGCAGGATGGCGGCCAAACGAAACATGCCGTAGGCGATGCAGAACTCGTACTCGGTCCGATCCACATCGCGACCGGTGGCCGCGCAGTAGCTGCGCAGGTACGCCTCTTCGGACGGAATGCCCAATGCGGGAATGTTCTTGTCGGCCATGCCACGAAACTGGTCGGCGGTGAGGCGCCACGGCAGCGCGTGGTACGCGAAGTCAGCGAGCGGATGCCCCAGGGTCGAGAGCTCCCAGTCGAGGACCGCGAGGATGCGCGGCTCGGTGGGGTGGAAGATCATGTTGTCGATGCGCAGGTCGCCGTGGAAGATCCGCGTCTCCTCGGTCGCGGGCACGTGCGGCGGCAGCCACTCGATCAGGCGGTCCATCGCCTCGATCGGCTCTGTCTCCGAGGCGCGGTACTGGGTCGTCCATCGCTTCAGCTGGCGCTCGAAGAAACCGGCGCTGCGGCCGTAGTCGCCCAAACCGACGGCTGCCGGATCGATGCGGTGCAAGGCCGAGACGACTCGGTTCATGTCGGCGTAGACCGCGCGCCGTGCCACCGGATCGAGTTCCGGCAATGCCGGGTCCCAGAAGATGCGACCCGCCACGAACGCCATCATGAAGAAGGGGGTGCCGATCACCGCCGCGTCGTCGCAGTAGCAGAGCATCCTCGCGACGGGCACATCGCTGGCCTCGAGTGCCTTCATCACGCGGTATTCGCGGTCGACCGCATGCGCCGAAGGCAGCAGCTCGCCCGGCGGCTTCTTGCGCAACACGTAGCGCCGCCCTGCCGCGTCGGTGACGAGGAAGGTCGGATTCGACTGGCCGTCGCTGAAGCGCTCGGCCCGCACCGGGAGCGTGAGTCCGTCGATGCGGCCCTGCAGCCAACGCCCGAGGGCACCGGTGTCGAGATCGTCGCTCGACGCCTTCACGAGACACCTGCCTTGGAGTTCATGCGTTTCTCGTGCGCCATGTCAGGCGTGTGTGGTCGCAGGAGCGCGGTACTTGCCGAGTTCGAGTCGCGCGATCTGATCGCGATGCACCTCGTCCGGACCGTCCGCGAGGCGCAGCAGCCGCGCGGTCGCGTAGGCGCTGGCCAGTCCGACATCGTTGTTGGTGCCGCCACCACCATAGGCCTGGATCGCCCAGTCGATCACCTTGCAGGCCATCGCGGGTGCCGCCACCTTGATCATCGCGATCAGCGCGCGCGCCTCTTTGTTGCCGATCTTGTCCATCATGTCGGCGGTGTGCATCGTCAGCAAGCGGCACTGGTCGATCGCGATCCGCGATTCGGCGATGCGTTCGGACCAGACACCGTGGTCGACGATCCGCTTGCCGAAGGCGACGCGCGACATGCCGCGCTTGCACATGATCTCGAGCGCACGCTCCGACAGCCCGATCAGTCGCATGCAGTGGTGGATGCGGCCCGGCCCGAGCCGACCCTGCGCGATCTCGAAGCCACGGCCCTCGCCGAGCAGCATATTCGACACCGGCACGCGGACGTTCTCGAACAGCACTTCCGAAGCGCGATCGGGCACACCGTAGAAGCCGAACACGGCGATCGGCCGGACCACCGTGACGCCGGGCGTGTCCATCGGCACCAGGATCATCGACTGCTGGCGGTGCCGGTCCGTGTTCTCGGGGTCGGTCTTGCCCATGAAGATGCAGATCTTGCAGCGCGGGTCGGTGGCATTGGTGGTGTACCACTTGCGGCCGTTCACCACGTAGTGAGCGCCGTCGCGCACGATGGACGATTCGATGTTCGTCGCGTCGCTCGAAGCGACCGCCGGCTCGGTCATCGCGAAGCAGGATCGAATCTCCCCGGCGAGCAGCGGCTTCAACCACCGCTCCTGGTGCTCGGGCGAGCCGTAGCGCGCCAGCACCTCCATGTTGCCGGTGTCGGGTGCCGAGCAGTTGAAGAGCTCGGGTGCAAGGTGCGAACGGCCCATGGTCTCGCACAGCGTCGCGTATTCGAAGTTGGTCAGCCCCGCGCCGTGCTCCGACTCCGGCAGAAAGAGGTTCCAGAGCCCGGCTGCACGCGCCAGCGGCTTGAGCTCTTCGACCACCGGGTACACCTGCCACGGCCCGAGTTTCTCCGCCTCGTCGTAGTGGCGACGTTCGTTCGGGTAGACATGCGTGACCATGAACGCCTCGACGCGGTCGCGCAGCTCCGCGACCTTCGGTGAACACTCAAACATGAAGAACTCCTTTGTAGGACGGCAGTGACGTATTGTCCGACAATCAATTTATCATGTCCGGCACATTCCGACGTTGCAAAATCACCCGATGGCTCGCACCGCACTCCTCACGACCTCGAACAGCGAGGCGCCCGCACCGCGCCCTGCCAGCAGCCCGCAACGGGTGGCCGATGCCATCACGAAGGGGCTGATGCGGCGCGAGTACGCGGTGGGTCAGCGCCTCGTCGAAGCGGAGCTGACCGAGCAGTTCCAAGTGAGTCGCGGCACGGTCCGCGAGGCGCTCAAGAGCCTCGCCGCCAGCGGCGTCGTGGAGCTCGTGCCGCACCGGGGCGCCGTGATCCGCGGCCTCTCGCTCGCGGATGCCCGCAACCTGCTCGCGGTGCTGGGGGTGCTGACCGGCCTGGCCGCACGCCTGGCCGCCGAACGCATCGAGATCGGTCGGAACAAGGCGCGGTTCACTGCGGCGGCCAAGCTCCTCGTGGCGCCGCGGTCAGCGGACGAACTGGCAACGTTGCTCGACCAGCGTGCGCGCTTCTACCAGGCGATCTTCGACATCGCCGGCAGCGAAGACCTCGACCGCGCGATGCCGACATGGCGAGCGCACTTGTTCCGAAGCCAAGTTCACGCCCACCTCACGAAGACCGACCTGCGCGCGATGATGGGCGAGTACCGCCAGATCGTCGACGCCATCTCGGAAGGCGACGGCGAACGCGCCGAGGCGGTCACCCGCAAGCATTTGCAGAAGTCCGGCGAGCGTTCGCTGCCGCACCTGCGTTGACAAGTGAAAGACACCTGAAAACCAAGGACAAGGTCGCGGTGGTGACCGGTGGCGCCAGCGGGATCGGCGCCGCACCGGCTCGCCGGTTCCTCGCCGAGGGCGCCGGGCTGCTCAACATCGTCGAGACCGCGCTGTATGGCGTCATCAAACATGCCGCCGTCGCGTTCGCCGAATGGCTCCGCATCGGCTGCGTGCGCCGAGGAATCCGCATATCTTTCCTGTGCCCGCAGCCGGTGCAGACCGCGATGAGGGCGGACGGCACCGGCTCGGCCGGCGTGAACGGCGTGCTCGCGCCCGAAGCCGTCGCACAGACCGTCATCGACACGATGCGCGAGGAGCACTTTCTGGCGCTGCCGCACCCCGAAGTCGCGACCTGCATGCGCGGCAAGACGGAAGAC
>JANXVK010000662.1 GCA_025351675.1 Rhizobacter sp. | reverse complement strand
GTGCCGGTGGCGATCTGGATCTACACCCTGGTGTTCGCGTTCGCGGCGCTGTGGTTCGCGCACTTCTCGCTGGCGGCGTTGCAGGCGCTGCGGCGCGAACGCGAAGCGAGCGAGCTGCTGCCACCGGTGCGCGGTGGCGGGTCCGACGCGGACCTGATCGAAGATGCGCGGCTGATTCCGCTGCGGCCGGGCGATGCGGGTGGCTCGCCGCCTAATCCACGTTAGGCGTCAGATGAATGTTCGCCCCATTCATCCCGAAGAATTCGAAGCCGCGCGTGCGCTTCTGTCTGCTTGCGGCTGGACCCAGAAGATCGAAGATCCAGAGGTCTTTGCGGCAAGCGTTCGAGCTTCGCAGATTGCCCTTGTCGCCGAAGTCGATGGCCAGATTGTCGGCTTCCTCCGAGCCATTACGGACCGCATCTTCAATGGCTACATTTCAATGGTCGCGGTTGCGCCAGAGCGCCAAGGTAGAGGCGTTGGCAAAGCACTTGTCAATGCAGCGTTGGGTACCAATCCGAACATCACTTGGGTACTGCGCGCGGATCGGTCCGGCGTGCAAGGCTTCTACACTTCGCTCGGCTTCGAGAAATCCACTGTTGCAATGGAGCGGCGCCGCCGATGACGCCCTAACCATTCCTTCCAGCGGAGCGGCCCACGGCGGCCCGCAGAACTTAAACGTTAGACGTTACAAGCCAGTCCCATTCGATCGTCACAGGAAGATCTATCGTGAATGACCCCGAGAAGCAGGTGCTGCGAGCGCTGGACACCTACAAGTCAAGCGTCCTGGCAAAGAACGCCGAAACGTTCATGCACCTCTACGACCCCGAGGTCAGGGTCTTCGACACCTGGGGAATCTGGTCATACGAAGGCGCAGCAGCCTGGAGAGTGGCCGTGGAAGGTTGGTTCTCGTCGCTCGGCACCGAGAGCGTCAGAGTCACGTTCGAAGACGTGAGAATCACAAGCGAAGCAGGCTTCGCCTCAATGAGCGCCTTTGCGAAGTACGCTGCCTTTTCGGCCCAAGGCGAAGAGCTTCGCGCGATGCAGAACCGTATGACTTGGGTGCTCAGGTCCCGTGGCCATGTTCTACGCGTCGTCCACGAGCACACGTCCGCGCCAATCGGGTTCGAAGATACCAAAGCCCTGCTGAAACGCGAAGGCAAGGCGTGAGGGCGCGGTATCCGGTGCCGTCCAACCCCTCCATCGAGGGGATGCCCGAGGGGCTGCGCCTTTTGTGCACCGCTGATGTCAAACGTTGGAGCCTGCAAGACGCGCCCCGACCATCCGCGCCATCCGGCGCAGCAATCTGAACCGTGAAGACCTCCCCATGAACTTCGGCGTCATCATCATCGGCGACGAGATCCTCTCGGGCAAACGTGCCGACAAGCACCTGCCCAAGGTTATCGAGTTGCTCGCCGCGCGCGGCCTGAGCCTGAGCTGGGCGCGCTACGTCGGCGACGACCCGACGCGTATCAGCGCCGACCTGAAGCATGCGTTCGAGAGCGGCGACATCGTCTTCTCGTGCGGTGGCATCGGCGCGACGCCCGACGATCACACGCGCCAGTGCGCGGCGGCGGCGCTCGGTGTGCCGCTGGCGTTGCACCCGCAGGCGCGCGACCTCATCGTGGAGCGCATGCGCGAGACGGCGCAGGAGCAGGGCATCCCGTTCGAGCCCGACCGCCACGACAACGTGCACCGCCTGAACATGGGCGTGTTCCCCGCAGGCGCGCAGATCATCCCGAACCCGTACAACAAGATCGCCGGCTTCACGGTCGGCCAAGTGCACTTCGTGCCCGGCTTTCCGGTGATGGCCTGGCCGATGATCGAGTGGGTGCTCGACCACCACTACGCCGCGCTGCACGGGCAAGGCGCAACGCACGAGAAGTCGGTGATCGTGTTCGGCGCGATGGAAGCTGCGCTGACGCCACTGATGGAGCGCATCGAGGCCGGCTTCGACGGCATCAAGGTGTTCAGCCTGCCGAGCGTCGATCACCCGCAGTACGGTCGCCATATCGAGCTCGGCGTGAAGGGCCGTGCTGAACAACTCGACGCGGCGTATCGCGTGCTGCTCGACGGGCTCGCGTCGCATGGCGCCCAGTTAGGCCCCGAGTTGGTGCGATAGATCGACCCGTATCGGTGCGCTTGAATGCACCGAACCGGGACGTCGGCTCGCGGGCCGGGCCGCACCCCGCACCCCGCGTGGCGCCGGGCGCCACGGACCTCGTCCACGAGCGGCTGCGGGCATGCTTTCTGCTACATTCCTGTGCGCGTTTTTCGGGCCTGCCAGCGGGCCTTGTGAAGGCCGAGCCAGCAGTCCCCATCCCCGATCAATCCCCGAACAAGCACATTCCACCAGGAGTTTCAGATGGCCAGCAAGACCGTTGCCGACGTGATGAAGATGGTCAAGGAGAACGAAGTCAAGTTCGTCGACTTCCGTTTTACCGACACCCGCGGCAAAGAGCAGCATGTCACCGTGCCGGTGTCGCATTTCGACGAAGACAAGTTCACGTCGGGCCATGCGTTCGACGGCTCCTCGATCGCCGGCTGGAAGGGCATCGAAGCGTCCGACATGCAGCTGATGCCCGACCCGAACACCGCCAACATCGACCCGTTTTTCGAAGAGCCGACGCTGATCCTGACCTGCGACGTGGTCGAGCCCGCCGACGGCAAGCCCTACGAGCGCGACCCGCGTTCGCTGGCGAAGCGCGCCGAGGCCTACATGAAGGCCTCGGGCCTGGGCGACACCGCCTTCTTCGGCCCGGAGCCCGAGTTCTTCGTGTTCGACAGCGTGCGCTGGGGCAACGACATGTCCGGCTGCTTTGCCGAGATCGACTCGGAAGAAGCCGCCTGGAACTCCAAGAAGGTCTACGAGCACGGCAACTCCGGCTACCGCCCGACCGTCAAGGGCGGCTACTTTCCGACGCCGCCGATCGACAGCATGCAGGACATGCGCTCCGAGATGTGCCTGGTGCTCGAGTCGCTGGGCATTCCCTGCGAAGTGCATCACCACGAGGTCGCGCAGGCGCAGATGGAAATCGGCACGAAGTTCAGCACGCTGCTGCAGCGCGCTGATTGGGTCCAGCTGCAGAAGTACGTGATCCAGAACGTCGCGCACAGCTACGGCAAGACCGCGACCTTCATGCCCAAGCCGATCGTCGGCGACAACGGTTCGGGCATGCATGTGCACCAGTCGGTCTGGAAGGACGGCAAGAACCTGTTCGCCGGTGACGGC
>JANXVK010000629.1 GCA_025351675.1 Rhizobacter sp. | reverse complement strand
GGTGCTCGGCAAGAGCGTCTTGCGCGGCCTCACGGCGCTGTTCATCGGTCTGGCGATCGGCCTGATCGGCATCGACCAGATCACCGGCCAGGCGCGCTACACCGGCAACGTGCCCGAGCTGCTCGACGGCATCGAGGTGGTGCTGATCGCGGTCGGGCTGTTCGCGGTCGCCGAGGCGCTGTACGTGATGCTCTACGAGGGGCGGGTGACCGAGACGCAGAACAAGCTCAGCAAGGTCCACATGACCAAGGCCGAGTGGCAGCGCTCGTGGCCGGCGTGGCTTCGCGCGACCGCGATCGGCATCCCGTTCGGGACGATTCCCGCGGGCGGCAGCGAGATCCCGACGTTCCTGAGCTACGCGGCCGAGAAGAAGCTCTCGAAGCACAAGGAAGAATTCGGCACGATCGGCGCGATCGAAGGCGTGGCCGGGCCCGAGGCTGCCAACAATGCGGCGATCACCGCGACGCTGATCCCGCTGCTCACGCTCGGCATCCCGACCTCGAACACCGCCGCGATTCTGCTCGGTGCGTTCCAGAACTACGGCATCCAGCCGGGGCCGCAACTGCTCGACAAGAACGGCGCGCTGGTCTGGGCGCTGATCGCGTCGCTCTACATCGGCAACGTGATGCTGCTGGTGCTGAACCTGCCGCTGATCGGCGTGTGGGTCAAGCTGCTGAAGGTGCCGAAGGCGCACCTGTACGCCGGCATCCTGATTTTCGCGACCGTCGGCGTCTACGGCATGCGCCAGTCGGCGTTCGACCTCTACCTGCTGTACGCGATCGGCTTGCTCGGGCTGGTGATGCGACGCTACGATTTTCCGGCCGCGCCGGTCGTGATCGGCATGATCCTCGGGCCGCTGGCGGAGGCGCAAATGCGCAACGCGATGTCGATCGGCGAAGGCAACTGGCGCGTGTTCGTCGAGCGGCCGGTGTCGCTGGTGATGCTGATGATCATCGTCGCGGTGCTGGTGCTGCCGCGCGCGATGAAGATGCTGCGCGCGCGGCGCGTGGTGGCAGGCTGAGCGCGCTTCAGGCTGACGCCCCGGCCGCGAGGGCGCGCTGGCGCTGCGCTTCGAGCGCGCCCGGGTCGACGGCTGCGGTCGTCGGCCAGCCCTGCATGTGCTGGATTGCGATCGCCGACAGCGCCGCCATCCACTCGTGCTGGTCGTTCAGGCAGGGCAGGTAGTTGAATTCAGTGCCGCCGGCATGCAAAAAGGCCTCGCGCGCTTCCAGGTCGATTTCTTCGAGCGTTTCGAGACAGTCGGAGGTGAAGCCGGGGCACATCACGTCGACCCGCTTGACGCCGCTCTTGGCGAGCGCGATCAGCGTGGGCTCGGTGTAGGGCCGCAGCCACTCGGCCCGGCCGAGGCGGCTCTGGAAGGTGACGAGCATGTCGTCCTTCCGCAGCGCCAGCCGTTCGCCGAGAAGGCGTGCGGTCTTCAGGCACTCGCAGTGGTACGGGTCGCCCAGCATCAACGTGCGCTGGGGCACGCCGTGAAAACTCAGCACCAGTTTGTCCGGCCGGCCATGCGCCATCCAGTGGTCTTCGACGCGCTTGGCGAGCGCGCCGATGTAGCCGGGGTCGTCGTGATAGCGGTTGACGAAGCGCAGTTCGGGCAGGTTGCGGGTGCGCTGTGCCCACTGGTAGACGGCGTCGTTGACGCTCGCGGTCGTCGTGCCCGAATACTGCGGGTACAGCGGCAGGATCAGCACGCGGGTCACGCCCTGCGCCTTCAGCTCGTCGAGCACCGACGCGATCGACGGGTTGCCGTAGCGCATCGCGTAGCGCACCGTCACGGCGTGGCCGCGCTCGCCCAAGTAACCGCCGAGCAGCTTGGCCTGTTTTTCGGTCCAGACCTTCAGCGGCGAGCCTTCGGCGGTCCAGATGCTCGCGTACTTTTTCGCCGACTTCGCCGGCCGGGTGCGCAGGATCACGCCGTGCAGGATCAGCCACCACAGCAGCCGCGGGATCTCGACCACGCGCCGGTCGCTCAGGAACTCGGCGAGGTAGCGGCGCACGGCCGACGGGGTCGGCGCGTCGGGCGTGCCGAGGTTGCACAGCAGCACGGCCGTGCGCGGCGCGCTGCCGTGCGTGAAGGCGGGTTCGGGGGCGAAGAAGGTCATCCGTTCAGAGCTTCAGGTCGAATTCGGGCGGTGGCTGGCGCTGCGTATCGGCGAACTTCAGGATCTCGAAGCGCACGCACGGGCTCGCGGCGTCCGACGGCGGGCCGCCGAGGCCGATCGTGCCGCTGCCGTGCAAGGTGCAGCTGCCGCGGCGCAGGCCAATGATCTCGGGGTCGTGGTCGAAGCGCACGTAGGTGCCGTTGTAGCTCAGGTCGGTGAGCTGGAACGTGCCGCCGTGCCAGACGATGCGGGCGTGCGAGCGCGACACGCGCGTGTCGTCGATGATATAGGTCGCCTCCGGGCTGCGGCCGAGGATCAGCGGCAGGCTGGTGCCGGCATACACGCGGTTCTGGTCGAGCCAGACCAAGCGGATCGCCTCGGGCTCGGGCGGCGCGCTCGGGGCGAACTCGCCGAATGCGGTCGCGGCCGTGTCGCCGAAGCGGCGCGTCGCCTCGAGCAGGTACACATGCACCGGCTCGACGCGGCCGCGCAGTTGCATCCGGTCGAGGCTGCGAAAGCGCGCCTGCTCCATCTTGGCCAGGCCGTTCAGCGCGTTCGCGGTGACCAGGGTTTCGTTGTCGCCGGCGTGGTCGATCAGGCGCGCGGCGACGTTCACGGCGTCGCCGAAAACATCGCCCGACATCTCGATCACCTCGCCATGCGCAACGCCGACCTGCAGCTTCAAGGGCACGGTCCGCGCATGCGCGGCCAAGGCGCCGTCGCCCGGCGCACCGATGCGCTCCAGCGAGTCATGCATCTCGTCGGATGCGGCCACCGCAGCGTCGGGCGCATCGAACATCGCCATCAGGCCGTCGCCGAGCGTCTTGACAACGCGCCCGCCGTGGTTGACGACAATCCGCGCCAGCAGCGCGACGCTTTGGGTGACGACGGCGGTCGCGTCGGCGTTGCCGAGCGTCTCGTACATCGACGTGCTGCCGCGCAGGTCGGCAAACAGCACGGCGCGTTCGACGATCTGAGTCACTGTAGCCCCTCGTCGGATGAGTACATCCGACGATCCCCCGAGAGGATGCGGGCCCGCGAGGTCCGCAACGTGGGCCTCTTCGTGGCCCATGGAGCGGCCCGGCGCTGGGCCCGAGAACATGACGCATATGACATGCCGCGAGTTTAAGCGTGACGAACCGCACAACAAGAAGGCCCCGTGGACCGCACGGGGCCTTCTGCCCGTCAGTGTCTCGAAGCTGCGACGATTGCGGTGCAATCAGCGCGTCATCAGAGTGTGTCGAGGTAGGTGCGCAGCTTGTCGGAGCGGCTCGGGTGCTTGAGCTTGCGGATCGCCTTGGCCTCGATCTGGCGGATGCGCTCGCGCGTCACGTCGAACTGCTTGCCGACTTCTTCCAGCGTGTGGTCGGTGCTCATTTCGATGCCGAAGCGCATGCGCAGCACTTTCGCCTCGCGCGGCGTCAGGCTGTCGAGGATGTCTTTCACCACATCGCGCA
>JANXVK010000599.1 GCA_025351675.1 Rhizobacter sp. | reverse complement strand
GATCTGCTCAAAGGCAGGACGCCGCGCACGATCAACATGAGCACGATTGGTGACGACTTGCTGCGCAAGGGTGACGACCTGCTGCCGGATGGCTCTGCGTTCGGCCCGACGATCGAGGCGCTGATCGTCTACAACAGCAACCCGGTGGCGGTGGCGCCCGAGTCGCCGAAAGTGGTGCGCGGCTTCGCGCGCGACGACCTGTTCACGGTCGTGCTCGAACACTTCATGACCGACACCGCCGACCACGCCGACTACGTACTGCCCGCGACCACGCAGCTCGAACACCTCGATGTGCACACCAGCTACGGCCACACGTATGTGATGCTGAACGAGGCCGCGATCGCGCCGCTCGGCGAAGCAAAGCCGAACACGCAGATCTTTCGCGAGCTGGCGGCACGCATGGGCTTCGACGCACCGTGTTTCAAGGACGACGACGAGGCGCTGGCGCGCATCGCGTTCAACGATCACGTCGACTTCGACGCGTTGCGCGCGACCGGCTGGTTCAAATTGCCGATCGCCGATGCGCCGTTCGCCGACGGCGGCTTCCCGACCGCCGACGGCCGCTGCATCATCGATTCGCCCCAGCACGGTGTGCCCGACCACGTCGCGAATTACGAATCGGTCGCGAGCGCGCCCGAGCTCGCGCAGCGGTTTCCGCTCGCGATGATCTCGCCGCCGGCGCGCAACTTTCTCAACTCCAGCTTCGTCAACGTCAAGAGCCTGCGCGACATCGAGGGCGAGCCGCTGGTCGAGGTCCACGAGGCCGATGCGCAGGGCCGCGGCATCGTCGACGGTGCGATGGTGCGCGTCTTCAACGACCGCGGCAGCTACCTGTGCCGCGCGCGCGTCAGCCGGCGGGCGCGGCCGGGCGTCGTCAACGGCTTGGGCGTGTGGTGGCGCAAGCTCGGCGCGGGCGGCAGCAATGTGAACGAAGTGACGCATCAGCGGCTCACCGACATCGGCCGCGCGCCCAGCTTCTACGACTGCCTGGTCGATGTGCGGCCGGTTGACGCCGACCGGTGCGAAGTGCAGCCGATCGCCGCGGTGTCGTGAAGCGTGGCTGGCTGATCCTGGGCATGGGCAGTCTCGGTGTGGCGGGTGTCGCGTTGCTGGCAGCGGGCACGGTCTGCCTGACGTCGGGCTGCAGCACGCTCGGCTACTACGCGCAATCGGTCGGCGGGCACCTCGCGATCGTGCGCGCCGCGAAGCCGGTGCCCGAGTGGCTCGCCGATCCGGGCACCAGCGCGGCGCTGAAGGCGCGCCTCGAACTCAGCCAGCGCATCCGCGACTTCGCCGTCAGCGCGCTGCGCGAGCCCGACAACGCGAGCTACCGCCGCTACGCCGACCTGAAGCGCGGCGCGGCGGTCTGGAACGTGGTCGCCGCACCCGAACTGAGCCTGAAGCTGCAGACCTGGTGTTTCCCGGTCGTCGGCTGCGTTGGCTACCGCGGCTATTACGACCAGGCCGAAGCGACCGCCTTCGCCGAAAGCCTGAAACCGCTCGGGCTCGAGGTCAGCGTCTACGGCGTGCCGGCGTACTCGACGCTCGGCATGCTGCCCTTCGACGCCTTTGCCGACCCGTTGCTGAACACCTTCATCGACTACCCCGAGGGTGAGCTCGCGCGGCTGATCTTCCACGAGCTCGCGCACCAGATCGCCTTCGCGAAGGGCGACACGGCGTTCAACGAGTCGTTCGCGACCGCCGTCGAGCGGATCGGCGGCGAGCGCTGGCTGCGCGAGCATGCGAGCCCGCAGGCACGCGCGGACTACGAGCGATACGACGCGCAGCGGCGCGACTTTCGCGCGCTGACGGCACGCTTTCGCGACCGCTTCAACGCGCTCTACGACGGCGCCGCCGGCGATACCGACAAGCGCGCCGGCAAGGCCGCCTTGATGATTGAGCTGGGCGCCGACTTTGAGGCGCTCAAGCGCGAGCGCTGGGGCGGGTATTCCGGGTATGACGGCTGGTTCGCGCGGGCCAACAATGCGTCGTTCGGCGTGCTCGCCGCGTACAACGAACTGGTGCCGAATTTCGAGCGTCTGTTCGAGCGCGAAGGGCGCGACTTCACGCGCTTCTACGAAGAGGTCAAGCGGCTCGCGGCCCTGCCGCTTGCCGAACGACGCCAAGCATTGCCCTGACGAGGAACGACATGCCCGACATCCACATCCACCGCGACCACGCGCTCGGTCTCGAGAAGGCGCGCAAGGTCGCGCTGCAATGGGCCGAAGATGCCGAGAAGAAGTTCGACATGGAATGCACCATCGTCGAAGGCACGACCTGCGACACCGTGGAGTTCACGCGCGCGGGCGTGAAGGGCGAGTTGCTGGTCGAGGCGCACCAGTTCACGCTCGATGCCAAGCTGGGGTTCCTGCTCGGCGCGTTCAGCAAGACGATCGAGGGCGAGATCGAGAAGAACCTCGATGCGCTGCTGTTGAAAAGCAAACCGGCCGCCAGGAAGGCGGCCGGCAAGACAGCGAAGAAGTAGGGTCGAGCGCCGGGCCGCCAAGGACCATGAAGAGGCCCGCTGAGTGGTCCTCGGCCGGCCGGCATCCCCTCGGGGGACCGGTCGACGTATCCGTCGACCGAGGGGTTCCACTGGATTACTTCAAGGACTCGATCAGGTCGACGTATTCCTGCATCGCAGCGTCGGTCGATTGACCCTTGGCGGCGTTCCACGCATCCCACTTCGAGCGGCCGACCATGTCCGAGAAGCCGGGGCGTTCGCCGTCGACATCGCCGGCGCTGGCCTGCTTGTACAGCGCGTAGAGCTTCAGCAGCGTCATGTTGTCGGGCTTCTCGGGCAGCGCCTTCGAATCCTTGACGGCTTGCTCGAACTGCGACTTCAGGTCGGCCATGGTGAGCGTTTCCTCTGAGTGAAAGTGTGCATTGACGCCGCGCATGTTACTCAGCATCTTGGGTGCCCTCACAAGAACACCTCACGGAGAAACCCCGATGCCGCAGACCTCGCAAGAGCGCGTGTCGCAGCGCATGTCGCGCGTCGACACCGCTTGGCTGCGGATGGACAACGACGTCAACCTGATGATGATCGTCGGCGTCTGGTTGCTGCAGCCCGGCATCACGCACGCGCAACTCTGCGAGCGGGTCGAAGGCAAGCTGCTGAAGTACGAACGCTTCCGCCAGAAGGTCGTGCCCGACGCGATGGGCGCGATGTGGGTCACCGACAACGACTTCGACGTGCAACGCCATGTGTTGCACCAGACGCTGCACGAGGAACGCGGCCGGAGCGAGCGCGAGTCGCTGCAGGCGCTGGTCGGCGAGCTCGCGAACACGCCACTGGCTCCCGCCCACCCGCTCTGGCAGTTCCACCTGATCGACGGCTACGAGGGCGGCAGCGCGCTCGTGGCGCGCGTGCACCACTGCATCGGCGACGGCATCGCGCTGATCTCGGTGATGATGTCGATCACCGACGGCGGCATGGACCCGCCAAAACGCAAGCAGCGCGAGGCTCCCGAGGCCGAGGGCGACTGGTTGTCGGATGCCGTGATGAAGCCGCTGACCGATCTGGCCGCCAAGGCGATCGGCATGTATGGCGGCGGCGTCGGCAAGACGATGGAGATGCTGTCGAACCCGCAGAAAGGCTTGGCCGGTTCGATCGAGATGGCGAAGAC